>NZ_JBXWSB010000030.1:0-45576 GCF_059613205.1 Ruegeria sp. BHSB064 | reverse complement strand
GTTAAACAGATCGAAATTGCGCTGAACCGCTGCGCGCGACGCTTCGGTCAGATCTTCGGCCAAAGGAGCTGACACCATAGGCCACGAGGCCAATGCCTCAATCAGGCGCGGTGGGGTGCGCCCGCTCAGATCTTGCGTGACGTCCCGGGCTTTAGCCTCCCAGGCACTGATCCGGTCGAGGTGCAACAACCCCGCAAGGGCCGCCTGCCCGGCCCCTCGGATCCAGGCCCCGAGTTTTTCCGTCGGCTCTCCTGCCCCGCGCAACGCGCCCGGACCGGACAACGCAAGCGGCATAAACACCGCACCACCCCGACCCATGGACGCCGCATGCCGCGCTGCTATCACGGCGGCCTCTGTATCTTGGCCAATGCCCTGGGCAATTGCGCGCCATGCATGAAACGCGATTGCTGATTGCGTGACCGGATGCAAACCTTCAACGCCTTGCATCACTTCTGCCAGATCCACAATTGCATCCGGGGCTGCATCGGACCCTTGTGCCAAACGGTCGAGAAATGCCGTCAATCCGGTTTCCCATCCCCCTTGCGCGGGAGCAGCACCCGAGCTCAGGCGGCGCACGGCCCATCCGGCGCGGAACAATGCTTGCACGTCATCATGGGTCGCTCCGATGCGCAGGCCGGTCCACAAGGCCAATCGGTCAACACTGATGCGATCACCCGTCCACCAGCCCAGATCAGACGTCTCCATCAAGGCCAAACGATGCGTCCACCCTTTTGGACCTGCGCGCAAACGTTCGTCCAAAGCACCGAAGGTCAGAGCAAGATCTGCAAGCTCTGCCGACAATTCAGACTGCGCCGCTCGCCAATCTCGTGGGTCAAACAGCAAACGTTGATCGGATCGTGGGCCGGGAAGGAGATAATCCTCTTCCTCGACCTCATCGGGAGGCAGAAACCAAAGATCTTCTTCCTCAGACGGATCACCATCAAAAATACTGGCCGGGCCGAGATCATCGGCCTCTTCCTCAGGAAGGGGTAAAGGTTTCTTCGATTTCATGCCGGTATTCTTCGGGCATTTGCCACTGTTCACAAGAGGCATTGCAAGAGTTTCTGATCAGCCTGCAAAAGTGCGGGTCAGAACGTCCAGCTCACTCTGTAAATCTGTTTGCGGAGAACTGCCCAACAGCATGTACCCATAGCCGTCTTGAGCCCAAGTGGCCGTCGCCAATCCGCTCAGCACCGCTTGCTTGATCTCTGCGGGAGGGGCGTTGGGTCCCTGACGTATTACGCAGAACGCAAATGGCTGACCCTGTTCATCTGCAAAGACAACCTGGATCAGAGGTTTGCCTTTGAATGACAGAACCTGCGCCCTCTTAAGCTCGAGACCCGGCAAGGACTCAAGTGTTTCACGGTTCAAAGACCGTCCAAGCTCGGCCTCGGCCATTTCAAACTGCTTGTCCAGTGAAGCTTCTGAACTGTCCAGAGATACAATCGTCTCGGGCACATAAAGCGACTGATAGATCGCCGCTTGCTGCGCCCAGCCCAAATCAGCAGGGCGTGTGGCCCAAAACGTCAGGGCAACTGCTGCGACCCCGACACCCGCAGCCACGGCGAAAAGGCGCAATAGCCCACCGCCTGTGTTTTGCTCCACGGGTTCCGGCAATTCAATCTTCGGGATTTCGGCAGGTAATTTCTCAAAAACGTCCTGAATGACAGGTGCGAACGGATCCAGCGTCATTAAACGGCTTTCAAGTTCAGCATCATCCTCAACCGCCGCCTCGATGGCGCGGCTCTGAGCCTCGTCCAGTGTGCCTTCCAGATACGCCAACAGCGTCTCGTCGGAAAACGTCATTTGCCACTCCGTCGCGCGGTGCCAGCCGCATCAAGCTGCATCACGGTTTTCAGTTTCTGCCGGGCATTCGATAGCCGGCTCATAATCGTACCGATGGGAACTTCCAGCAAAGCAGCGGCTTCGCGGTAGCTGTACCCTTCGACGAATACAAGCATAACCGTTTCCCGCTGCGCTTCTGGCAGCAGCATCACTTGTGTAAACACTTCAGTCGCGAAAATATTCGTTTCTGAATCCGGTCCGGTGGCCATAAGGTCAGCTTCTGGCGTCACCGACAAGGCTTGGGCCCGCCGAACCGAGCGCGACCGAAGCTCATTCAACCAGATCGACCGGCAAATCGTCATCAACCAACTGTCCAGGCGGTTGTGCGACGTGACCTGATGGTGGCGCTCCAACGCGCGCAGGCATGTGGCCTGCAAAAGATCGTCCGCCACATCTGATGCCCCTGACAATGCCAGCGCAAACCGCCAGACGCGTTTCGAATGCGTCTGCACCGCATCGCGGACGGCCTGTTCAGAAGTCATTTCGGCACTCATCGAATAAATCGCGACCTGTGTGTGTTTGTCTCTCACGGACCAAGCCCGCAGGGGCAAAAGTGTCATAAACCTTGGAGGATTGAAATGAAACTTCTGTTGAAAGCAGTCACGATTGCGTCGGCGATTGTTGCAGCGCCGGTTCTGGCCGACAATTGGACGCTGGACAGCGACAACTCTCATCTGGCTTACGGAACCATCAAGAAAAACTCTGTCGGAGAGGTTAACAGCTTCACCAAACTCAGCGGCCATGTAACCCAGAATGGCCAGGCAGAAATCGCAATCGACCTGTCATCGGTTGAGACAAACATCGACATTCGAAACGAGCGGATGATCGAATTTGTCTTTCGCAAAGCAAGTACCGCAATCCTGAAAGCAGGTTTTGACATGGCCGAATTGTCCGGGCTGACCGTCGGAGAAACCACGACAGTGGATGCCGCATCTGTCCTGACGCTGGCGGGAACAGAGGTTGCCTTTGACACCGAGATGTTTGTCGCCCGCTTGTCAGAAACAACCGTCTTGGTCGCGACCAATGATATGGTGTTCCTCAACGCTGAGGATGCCGGTGTTAATGCGGGTGTCGACAAACTGATGGAACTGGCCAACCTTCCTGGCATCACCCGAACAGTGCCCATCACGGCGCGGCTGGTCTTTCGCGCAGACGGCGAACAGGCCGCAGCACCTGCCGCGCCAACAACTGCGGTCGTTGCAACCGCAGCATCAGGGGACGCCAAAGCGGGAAAAAAGGTTTTTCGCAAATGCAGCGCTTGTCACAAGCTAGACGAAGGCCGCAATGGTGCCGGTCCGTCCCTGCATGCTATTATTGGTAAATCCGCAGGTCAGGTGGAAGGATTCAAATACTCCAAAGCCCTTCAGAACACCGACATTGTATGGACGCCGGCGACTCTGACCGCGTTTCTGGCCGATCCCAAGGAATTTCTGCCCGGCAACCGGATGCAGTTTCCCGGTTTGAAAAAAGATGAAGATATAGTGAACCTGATGGCATATCTGCAGGAACAGGGCTGAGTCTTACCAAGCGCCAACTTTGTCACAACCGCGCGGCCCCGCCGCGCGCCAATGGCTCTGTTCTCATTATAAATATTTCAACGAGTCCAAGTCGTTCTGTCCCAAAACGGGCAATCGGCGTAAAAAGGCGCATTGGCCTTGTTAGATCCCATTGCAATCCCTATCTACGGCTGCGCACGAAAGACAGTTTCCATGGGCCGCACTGACGCAGCCCGGTATCTGCCCTTTAGGCCCGGGAAAAATTAGGGTATCTGAACGTGCGCACCGTTTCACGATTTGGAGAACGCAATGATAACGCGCGCCTGGAAAAAATGGCGATCGGGCTACATGGGCCGCCTTGTGGGCGAAAGCTTTTACGAGCAAGGCCCACTGTATGGTATTGCGATTTTGGCAATGATCGTTGTGGCCATCACCACCGCCGGATCGGCTTATATGATGGAATACATCGTTGATGCCATGACCAGCCCCGAACTGCGGGGATGGGCGCAGGTCATCGCGCTTGCCGTGGTTCTTCTGTTCCTGACCAAGGCGATTGCCTCGTATATTCAAGCGAACTATCTGGCGCGCGCGGGCAATCGAATCGTCGCACAACAGCAGGAAAAGGTTTACCGAAAACTGCTTCGTCACGGCGTTTCTTTCTTTACTGCCAACGAGTCGTCGGATCTTCTGATGCGCACAACCAATGGTGCTCAATCTGCCCGCAGTTTGATCGATGTGCTTGTTACAGGCTTCGTCCGCGACGCCCTGACTTTGGTCGGGCTGGTTGCGGTCATGGTGTATCAGCAGCCCGTTCTGTCAGTAATGTTCTTTATTGTGGGTCCGGTTGCATTGCTCGGGGTACGGTATCTGCTGAAAAGCGTGCGCAAAATCATGCAGGCCGAGTTCAAATCGCTGGCCGAGATCATTCGCGTCCTTCAGGAAACGTCGGCCGGCATCAAGGTCATCAAGGTCTTTTCACTGGAAGATCGCATGATCGACCGGATGGAGACCGCTATTCGCAAGGTCGAACAACGCTCAAACGACATTGCCAGACTGCAAGCAATCGCCAGTCCGCTGATGGAGTTTCTGGCAGGCCTTGCAGTTGCCGGCGTGCTTATTGTCAGCACGATGGGCATCGCGGGGACTGAACAGCCCACAGCCGGGCAATTGATGTCCTTCATCACCGCTTTGCTGATGGCTTACGAACCCGCGAAACGCCTGTCGCGCATGCGTGTCCAGATCGAAGCCAATATGGTCGGTGTCAGCATGTTGTTTGGCTTGCTGGACCAGGAAGACACGATGACCGAAAGCCCCGACGCCCACGATCTGACCGAGGGGCCGGGTCATATTGCCCTGCGCAATGTGACCTTTGGGTATCAAGGTGCTGTACCTGTGATCGAAGACATGAACGTCTCGTTCGAAGCAGGTAAGACAACGGCACTTGTGGGCCAGTCCGGCGGCGGTAAATCCACATTGTTCGGATTGATCATGCGGTTTTATGATCCCGATGAGGGCGTTGTTGAGATCGACGGGCAAGATCTGAGAGAGGTGAGCTTTGCCTCCTTACGCCGAAAGATCTCGTATGTAGGTCAGGACACCTTCCTGTTTTCCGCATCCATCCTTGATAACCTGCGCTGCTCGGCCCCCGAAGCGACCGAGGAAGAGGTTATGGAAGCGGCCAAAGCAGCCCATGCGCATGATTTCATCATGGAGTTGCCTCAAGGATATGACACTCAGGTCGGCGAAAACGGCACATTCCTGTCAGGTGGTCAAAAACAAAGGATCGCGATCGCGCGGGCCATTCTGCGTAACGCCGAGATCCTGCTTTTGGACGAGGCCACCAGTGCGCTGGATGCTGAATCGGAATCGCTTGTTAAGAAAGCTCTGGATGCCTTGACGCAGAATGTAACCGTCATCGTCATCGCGCACCGACTGTCGACGGTGCTTGAGGCCGACAAGATCATCGTGCTCCAGGACGGTGCAATCGTAGAACAGGGTAATCTGGACGAGTTGATGAAGAAAAGCGGTAGTTTCCGTACCTTGTTTGATCAGCAGTTCAGAAAACACACTCCCGCTCCTGAAGTCGCGGAATAACCGCGGCTTCAACTGCTTATAAAGGGTTCATGTCCCGTGAATTAAGCGCCCGGGACTATGGAAGATCGTCCAACAGCATTGGGTAAAGCAGGTTGCCTGCCTGCGGGCCCGCGCCAAGATAATCAACCCATTGATCGGTGGATTCATTGTACCGGCGATACCGCTCAATCTTGTTATAAAGCCCGTTGACGATGGTCTGTTGTTCGGAAATCGGAAGGCGCACCCCATCATCCTAAGTTATGGCCATGATCTGAGATTTATAAGTTATGTCCGCCAAGTATTCATCCAATGCCACAGCTTCCGCAAGGCTGGGGACCGACTGCCGCAACACCTGATCAGGTCTGCGGCTCATATCCGCAGCCACACCCAGAACCTGCTCAAAGAACTGATCTGGGTTGACCACGTTGCGTTCCGCCTGATCCACGATGATCCGCAGTGCTTCTTCCAGGTTGCTTAGATCTACTTTGGAAATAAGCAACCGGATCGACAAAGGTTTCAAGCCATGCGCCTGAACATGCGGGACAAACAAGGCAAACCCATTTCACCTGTGCGGCGGTCCGCGCGCGCCGTCAAAAAGATCATGTCTCTGGGTCTGACGGGAATGAACCCGAATGCCGCTTCAGGATATGATCGGGCGGCTGACGTGACATGGTACAGCCCGATGGCACCGCGCCCCTTGGCATATTGGCAGCTTGCCGCAATGGATGGCCCGGATCGCGGCAAGGTTATCGAGTTTCGGAAGGTGGCGGGCTTGCAGAAATCCCATCAAATCAAGATTGGGCGCGATCCGAACTGGGCTGACCTGGCACTGACGCGCAGCGAAAAAGCCTCGGGCCAACACTGTGTGTTACGGGTTGAAAAGAAGGGTGATCTGTACATTCGGGACATGAACTCTTCCAACGGCACCTGGACAGGGGGTCGCCAGGTTGGGCCCGAGAAATGGATGCCTTTGGCACCAGACGGGCGGTTCCGAGTTGGAAATATTACGGTCACTGTGCTGCGGTGATGTGAACTAGAACCGCTGCTTCAAAGTCCAAACGTTCCACTTTATTCCGCAGGCTGGAACCACCTTGAACCAGTCGAAGGACCTTTGGCAAAAGACCAGGCGAGGAGATCCTCGCCTGGTTTTTTCATACTTTAGGCGACCAGATCAAACCGGTCGTTGTTCATGACCTTGGTCCAGGCTGCCACGAAGTCGCGTACAAACTTCTCGGCGTTATCATCCTGAGCATAGACCTCGGCATAGCCACGCAGGATCGAGTTCGAGCCAAAGACCAGATCAGCACTGGTGGCCGTAAACTTGACCTCACCAGACGCGCGATCACGCAACTCGTAGGTGCCACCCTCGACCGGATGCCAGCTGAGCGACATATCCGTCAGGTTGACGAAGAAGTCAGTGGTCAGCTGTCCGACACGGTCAGTGAAGACACCGTGCGCCGATCCGCCATGATTGGCGCCCAGAACACGCAGGCCGCCAACCAGAACTGTCATCTCGGATGCCGTCAGGCCCAGCAATTGCGCGCGGTCCAGCATCATCGCCTCGGGCGACACCGCGTATTCTTTAAGCTGCCAGTTGCGGAACCCGTCAGCCAGCGGCTCGAGCACCGAGAAGCTGTCGGCATCTGTCTGATCGTCCGTCGCGTCCCCGCGACCGGCCGAGAATGGTACCGCCACGTCAAAGCCCGCAGCCTTGATCGACTGTTCCAGACCGACATTACCCGCCAGAACGATCACGTCAGCGATCGAAGCTCCGCTTTCGGCGGCAATCGGTTCGAGCACACCCAGAACTTTTGCCAGACGCTCAGGCTCGTTGCCCGCCCAGTCTTTCTGCGGCGCAAGACGGATGCGCGCACCATTTGCGCCACCGCGTTTGTCCGAGCCACGGAAGGTGCGGGCACTGTCCCAGGCGGTGGTGATCATCTCGACGGCAGTCAGGCCGCTATCCGCGATCTTTGCCTTGACCGCATCAACATCATATCCGGTTGAACCTACAGGGATCGGATCCTGCCAGATCAGATCTTCTGCGGGTACGTCCGGGCCGTAGTAATTAACGCGCGGCCCCATGTCGCGGTGGGTCAGCTTGAACCAGGCACGCGCGAAAGTGTCAGCGAAATAGTCCGGATCAGCCATGAATTTCTGACAGATCGCGTTGTAGGCCGGATCAACTTTCATCGCCATATCCGCATCGGTCATCATCGGCATCCGGCGGACAGAAGGGTCCGTTGGGTCGACCGGCTTTTCATCTTCCGGCATGTCGATGGGCTGCCACTGATGCGCGCCAGCGGGTGATTTGCCCAGTTCCCATTCGTAACCGAACAGATAATCGAAATAGCCCATATCGAACTTCAGCGGCTCTTTCGTCCAGGCACCCTCAATGCCTGAAGTGAAAGCGTTGGTTGCCTTGCCGTTCTGATCCGGGTTGTCCCAGCCCAGACCCTGGCCGGAAACCGGGCAGGCTTCGGGCTCGGCACCGATGTTGTCGCCCGCCATTGCGCCGTGCGCCTTACCAACCGTGTGACCACCGCATGTCAGCGCTGCGGTCTCTTCGTCATCCATCGCCATACGGGCAAAGGTTTCACGGATATGAAGCGCGGTTTTCGCCGGGTCCGGGTTGCCGTTCACACCTTCGGGATTCACATAGATCAGGCCCATATGCACAGCGCCCAACGGGTTTTCCAGCGTGCCGGGTGTTTCCAAATCTCCATAGCGGTTCTCGGACGGAGCAAGCCACTCGTTTTCCGAACCCCAGTACACGTCTTTTTCCGGGCCCCAGATGTCTTCGCGCCCAAAGCCAAAGCCAAAGGTTTTCAGACCCATGGTTTCATAGGCGACCGTGCCCGAAAGAACGATCAGGTCGGCCCAGGACAGCGCGTTGCCGTATTTCTTTTTTACAGGCCACAACAGACGGCGGGCTTTATCCAGGCTGGCGTTGTCTGGCCACGAGTTCAGTGGCGCGAAGCGAATGTTGCCCGACCCTGCACCACCGCGACCGTCACCCATGCGGTACGACCCGGCCGAGTGCCAGGCCAAACGGATCATCAGGCCCCCATAATGACCCCAGTCAGCCGGCCACCAGTCCTGACTGTCAGTCAGCAACGCTTCGACATCGGCCCGAACAGCTTTGAAATCCAGCCCTTTGACCGCTTCACGGTGGTTGTAATCCGCATCCATCGGGTTGGTACGGGTGTCGTGCTGGCTCAGAATGTCCAGGTTCAGCGCATCCGGCCACCATTTGGTGACAGAGTTGCCAGTGCCCGTGTTCCCGCCATGCATGACGGGGCAGCCGCCGGATTGATGATTGTGAGGGTTACCATCCATTGTAAATCTCCTGAGTATTTACCTAGGGGTTCAGATAGGTTGACTCGTACCCGACCCAAGCGATAAATGGAAATTTGTAATTTCTATCATTGTGATTAGTTTTTCTAATGAAAGCACTGACACTCAAACACCTGCGTTACTTTGAGGCCCTTGCCACTCATGGTCACTTCGGCAAAGCCGCAGCGGCCAGCGCAATCTCGCAGCCTGCACTATCCATTCAGATCAAAGAGCTGGAGGCCATAATGGGCGGCCCGCTGGTGGAACGCGCCGCGCGTGAAACCCGGCTGACGGCCCTTGGCGAAGACGTTCTGAGCCACGGCCGTGAAATCCTGATGCGGGTCGAAGATTTGGGCAATCTGGTACAATCACCGTCCGGCCCATTGTCAGGGCGATTGCGGATTGGCGTTATCCCGACAGTGGCACCTTATCTGCTGCCCTCGATCATCAAGGCTTTGTCCCGGCGATTCCCACAACTGACAATCGAACCCAAAGAGACCATCACAGAGTCCGTGATCCGGGAAATTCTCGACTCACGGCTGGATGTCGGCGTTGTCGCCCTACCTGTTTCCGAGCCCAGTCTTCGAGAGTTTTCGCTGTTCAACGAAGACTTCTTACTGGTCCGCCCGGCACAGGACGCCAGCCTTCCGATGCCCAGTTCATCGCAGCTGAGAACAATGCGGTTGTTGTTACTGGAGGAAGGCCATTGTTTTCGCGATCAGGCCCTGTCTTTTTGCTCGATCCGCAACATCGAACCACAACAGATTATGGAGGGAAGTTCGCTGTCTACCCTCGTACAGATGGTTGGGGCCGGGATTGGAGTAACGCTGATACCGGAAATGGCGGTGGGCTTAGAGACCCGATCCGCCGACGTTTCAATCGCCCGGTTCCAGGACACACCGCCTGCCCGGACGATTGGCTTGGTCTGGCGCAAAACAAACCCGCTGAGTGAAAACCTTCTCAAGATCGGTGCAATTGTACGCAAGACCGCAGAAGAGAACATTCTGCATGCGGGACAAAACGGTCAAGCGATCGCTGATTGAGTGGGAGGCACAGTTAGCCTGACCTCTCGGCGCTTATTTGGCTGTCTGAACCTCAGTCAGAAAAAACGTCATAAGCTTTAAGGGCCTTTGCACTGTACGCATAGGACGGCCCGCCGCCCATATAGGTCGCCATGGCCAACGCCTCGCACATCTCTTCGCGCGTGGCCCCCAGACGAACAAGCGACTTCACATGAAACCCGATGCAGCTGTCACAACGGGTCGCGACAGCGATGCCTAATGCGATGAATTCCTTGGTCTTCTCGCTCAATGCTCCGTCGGACTTGGCGGCCTTGCCCATGATGCCAAAACCACGCACCGTTTCGGGAACTTCTTTCGAGAACGTGCCGATGTTGGCCTCGGTCTCGGCCATGAAATCTTTCCAGTCCATAAGTAAGCTCCTTATCCGCGCTCATCTGCGCCCATGCGGCGTTCCAGCCAGCGCACTCCGGCACTGATGATCAAAACCAGGATCAGATATTCGAAAATCAGCAGGGTGTATATTTCCAGCGGTCGGTATTCCGTCACCACCAATTCGTTTGCACGGCGGGTCAGTTCCTGCATCCCGATGACGCTGGCAAAAGCACTCATCTTGACGATGTAGATGAACTGGTTGGCAAGCGGCGGCAGAATGCGCCGGATCGCCTGAGGCAGGATCACATAGCGCATGGTCTGCACGTAATTCAGACCGATGGTCTGCGCCGCTTCACGCTGACCGCGCGCAATGGATTGAATGCCTGCCCGATAGATCTCGGCGGTGAAGGCGCTGTCCGAAATTGCAAGTGTGATGATCGCGCCCCAGAAAGGATCAATCGGGACGTTCATTCCCATCGACTGGAACACGATGGGCAATCCGTAAAAGACCCAGAACAGCATAGGCAGCAGTGGAATGGCGCGGATGAATTCCACATAGACCCGATTGACCAAACGCCAGCCGCGTTTCTCGGACAGCCCCGGCAACGCCACCATCAATCCGATGACAATCGACAGAACAGCGGCAATCAGAGAGATCTGGATCGTTGCCCACATTCCCGAGATCAGGAATTTTACATTGGTCCAGCCCGATGCCGTAGTCGGGTCGATCACATACCAGCCCCAGGTCTGGGACGAGGAGCAACCCGCCAGCAAAAGCAAGGGCGCCATAAGAAGAAGTTTTTTCATCGGCCCCTCTCAGTGCTGCAGAATTTGCGACAGGAATTTACGACACCGCTCGGATTGCGGGTTGGTGAAGAAGTGTTCGGGATTGCCTTCTTCAACGATCTCGCCCGCGTCCATGAAGATCATATTGTCGGCCACCTTGCGCGCGAACCCCATCTCGTGCGTTACAACCACCATCGTCATGCCTTCATTCGCCAATTCGACCATGACATCCAGCACTTCCGAGATCATCTCGGGGTCCAGCGCCGAGGTCGGCTCGTCAAACAAAAGCACACGCGGCTCCATACACAGGGATCGCGCAATGGCGACCCGTTGTTGCTGACCGCCTGACAGTTGAATGGGTTTTTTGTCGGCCTGATCAGGAATATGCACACGCTCAAGATAAAGACGCGCTTTTTCCTCGGCCTCTTTTCGACTCAGTCCGCGTGCCTTGATCGGACCTAGTGTCAGGTTTTCCAGCACAGTCAGATGCGGGAACAGATTGAATTGCTGGAAGACCATGCCGACCTCGGACCGGATGGTTGCTGCGGATTTGGCGTCATCCGTCAACTCGACCCCATCCACGCGAATGGTGCCTTTCTGATGCTTTTCCAACTGGTTAATACACCGCACGACGGTAGATTTACCTGAACCCGAGGGCCCGCAAATCACCACCTTTTCACCGCTTTTGACCGTCAGGTTAATGTCTTTGAGAACGTGAAACGTGTCGAACCACTTGTTCACGCCGACAAGTTCGATTGCGGCGTCTTGCATAAGCTGGTCTGTCCCTGTGCTGATCGCGTTGTTTTATTTTCTTGAGGTTATCTTTCTCTTTCGGCTTAAATCAATGATGAAAACGGCAGCAAGGCCGAAACGCCACCAACAGGAGAATTCAATGAACACTTTTTGGAAAACCGCGGCGGCTGCCGCGCTTGGACTGGTATTGTCGGGCGCTGCACATGCGCAATCTGCACTGAATGAAGTGTTGGATTCCGGTGTGCTTAAAGTCGGCACCACAGGCGACTGGAACCCGATGTCGCTGCGCGATCCGGCAACCAACAGCTACAAAGGCTATGACATCGACATTATGAACGAACTGGCTGCCGATCTGGGGGTTGAGGTCGAATATGTACCGACCGACTGGAAAACACTGGTCAATGGCGTGGTGGCTGGCAAGTACCACCTGACCGGTTCGGCCTCTATCTCTCCGCCGCGCATGAAGGTTGCCGGTTTTTCGGACAGCTACATTGCAGTGGAGTTGTTCCCATACACAACTAAGGACAAGGCGGACAAATTCGACGGATACGACTCCATCAACCAGCCGGGTGTGACGGTTGCTACAACGCTGGGCACGACGTTTGAAAAGCGCGTGCGTGAATGGTTCCCGAATGCCGAAATCAAAGTTGTCGAAGCACCGGCGCGCGGTTTTCAGGAGGTGATCGCCGGGCGGGCGGATGTATTCATCACGTCGAACATCGAAGGATCTACCCTTGAGGCGAAGTTCCCGGTCGAACGCGTCAAGAATGCAGGCCCCCGGTCGCCGTCGCCCATCGCGATGATCCTACCGCAGGGTGATCAGGTCTGGATCAACTACGTGAACAACTGGATCGAAGTGAAAAAAGCGCAAGGCTTCTTTGAGGCCAACCGCGAGAAGTGGGGTCTCTGATCCATTTCAGACAGAACCTGTTTTTACGCCCGGTCTTCAGGATCGGGCGTTTTCTATTTTGTCATGACCGAGCATGGTGCTTCGCGCACCAATTTTTAACTCAAAATGTCCGCGGAACCAGACCGGCCTGAAACCACTGAATGAACGAGACGATAGAAAACACGGGCAACCCGGTGGCCTGTTGGATATCGGATGCGTAAGGACACATATTCGTGCACTCCAGAACGATTGCACCTAAGTCAGGATTGTCCGCAACCAAGTTACGCGCCGCCTGTATATTGTCTTCGCGCGCTTTCTGAACATCCAGCCTTAGCTCATTTTCAAGGATCGCACGGGTGAACTCCTGCCCGCCTTCGGTTGTGCCAATCGGGGTATCCAACGGCACTTTGGCCGCCTGCAGATGATCTTTGGTCAGGGTCGAGGCTGAAATAGTTAATACCCCGGTGCGCTTGCCTGCAGGTAGAATGCGATTCACCATTTCCACCTGCATCAATGACGATGTGGCCACCGGAACCGAGACGGCTTCGGCCAGTTCTTTCTGGAACAGGGACAGGAAACCGCAATTGGTGGTTATGCCATCTACACCATCCCGCACCAGATCCTGCGCGGCGTCGATGAAAACGTCCAGCATCCCCTCGGCCCGGTGCCGAACCACGCGATCAGGCGAAGCGTCGCGGACAATGCGGTAGAGAACCGGAAACGGCCATGTCAGCGCATTACCCATATCGCCCGGGATTCTCGGGAAATGGGCATCCAGCATCAGAATACCAACGGATGCACCGTATATGGATTTTCCGCCCTGCGCGATCATCCCTCGACCTCCTCGATTATGCGGGTCGAGATTTCTTCGGACCCTTCCAAGTAAATGCTGCTAATTCCGTGACGCACAGCGTCCTGTACCTGATCCATGCGCTTGGTGATATGAGCACCAAGAACACGCGCGGCCTCTTCCGCATCCCGTTCCATCAACGCTTGCATAACTCGCTTATGTTCGTCTTTTGAACGGTGAACCCGGTCCAAACTCATGGAGATCCAGCGGATGTAGCGTATGCGCTCGTTGATCCGTGTCAGGGTATGCAACAGTTCCATATTGCCCGACAGTTTCGCTATCCCGAGGTGAAAAGCCTCATCCCGGCTGACTGCTTCTTCGACGGTCAGGCCGGTGATGTCGATGCCCGTTGTGTAAAGCTCATCGCGCAGATTCTGCAGGTCTTTGTTCGACGCTTTGGAACACGCCGCACGCGCGGCGGCGGTTTCGATAATCTCGCGCAGTTCGAACAGGTCAAATACGCTTTGCGCATCCAACGGACGGCAGAAAAAACCCTGTCCGGGCCGAAAGTCAAAAAGCCGTTCAGCAACCAGCCTGTTCAACGCCTCGCGCAGCGGAGTGCGGCTGACGCCCAGATCCTTGGATAGGGCAACTTCGTTCAGACGATCCCCGGGGCGCAGACGGAACGAAACCGCCATCGCCTTTACCTGATCATAGATGTCGTCGACCCGTGGACCCGCCATTAACCTGCCCTTCCTCTTGTTTGCCACAGGTGCCATAGGCAGAGCTTGAAATCAATATACAAAACTGTATACAGTTCTGCGTACAGCACGGAATCGAGAGGCTCGTGGATCATGACTGGAACGAATTATCTGACCGGAGCAGAGGCCATGGTGCGTATGCTCGAGGCACATGGCGTGAAGCACATGTTCGGCCTGTGCGGCGATACAACATTGCCGTTCTATGACGCTCTGGCGCGCATGGATCACGGTATTCAGCACATTCTGACGCGGGATGAACGGCACGCAGCCTATATGGCGGATGGTTACGCGCGCGTGACAGGAAAGCCCGGTGTCTGCGAAGGTCCCTCGGGCGGTGGTGCAACTTACATTCTGCCCGGCGTTGTCGAAGCCAACGAAAGCTCGGTTCCGATACTGGCGATCACCTCGGACGTCGCGACAACCAGCCGGGGCAAGTACCCGTTGACCGAGCTGGATCAGCCCGCCCTGTTCAAGCCGTTGGCCAAGTGGAATACCTCTCTGGACGACGCCGCGCGGCTTCCTGCCATGGTGCGGGCGGCTTTTCGGGCAATGACGACAGGCAGACCGGGCGCCACGCATCTGGCCCTGCCCTTCGACACGCAGAAAGCACAGGTGGATGAGGCCGAAATCTGGGCGGATTACAGGCATCGCAGCTATCCTGCCGAACGCGCTGCCCCGGACATGGATGCAATCGAAGCGGCGGCGGATGTTCTGGCACGGGCCAAATCCGCTGTTGCTGTCTGCGGTGGAGGTCCGGTTCTGTCAGGTGCAACCGAAGCCTTGCGACAGGTCGCCGGTCTGTTGGATATGCCCGTTGCCACAACCGTATCCGGACAGGGATCCATCGCCGAAACCGACCCTCTGGCTTTGGGCGTTGTCGGGTCTAACGGAGGTGTGCCCGCGACACGTGCTGTCGTGGATCAGGCGGATGTCGTCCTGTTCATTGGCTGCCGCGCCGGTTCGGTCACGACCGAACGGTGGAGAAGCCCAGGGCGCGATGCCACAATCATCCACATCGACAGCGATCCCATGGTGATTGGCGCAAACTACCAAACCGAAGTGGCGATCTGCGCGGATGCCCGACTGGCGCTCGAGGCTCTGGCCCGCGCACTAGAAGATCGGCAGGATCTAAACGCACAAGGCGGGGCGGATAAAGCCCGCGCCGCGTGGGATGCCAAGCTGGCCGCTTTCGCACCGCTGGCGGCAAGTCGTGAAATGCCGATCCGGCCCGAAGCGGTCATGGCGGCGTTGACGGATATTCTGGATGATGACGCAATCGTTGTGGCGGATCCCGGCACCCCCTGCCCTTACTTCAGTGCGCATTACCGTTGGCGGACGTCGGGGCGGCAGTTCATCACCAACCGGGCGCATGGCGCTCTGGGCTATTCATTAGGTGCAGCGATGGGGGCACATGTCGGGCGTCCGTCGGTCAAGACCCTGGCCGTCATGGGTGATGGCTCGTTTGGGTTCACGTGTGGTGAGTTCGAAACGATGGTACGTCACAAAATGCCTATCACATCGATTGTCTTCTCAAATGCGGTCTTCGGCTGGATCAAGGCGGGACAGGATGCAGGCTTTGGTCAACGATTCTACAATGTTGACTTCAACCGCACGGACCACGCCGCAGTGGCGTCAGCCTTTGGTGTGAAATCATGGACGGTCAAAGACCCCGAAGACCTGCCAAAAATCCTGAAACAGGCCATCGCACATGACGGTCCCACACTGGTCGACATCCATTCCCAACAACTTCACGAAGCTGCTGCGCCAGTATCCGAATGGGTTGCGTAAGAGGCGATTGACGGGATCAGCTGATCCAGAAACTCCTGAGCGATCCTGGATAGGGGGCGACCTTTGGCGGTGATGATTGCAAGCTCCAGCATGACCGCTGGTTTGAATGGGCGGGTCTGATACCCGCTCTCTTCATCGAATGTAACAGTGAAGGGGTCGATCATGGCGACCCCCATGCCTTGCTTCACAAAGCTCAGCAGATTTTCGGACAAATGTGTGTGAATCTGCGTGCGCCATGTGCGCCCGGCACGTTGAAAAATATCGCGGGTTTTACGATGCGTCTGGTGTTCCGGCCCCATGACAATAAAAGGCTCGTTTTCCAGAATTTCTGGCGTCAGAACGTCATACGCCACCAACGGGCTGTCAACCGGGAAAGTTGCCAGCGTTTCGAACTGAAACACCTGATAGTTCAGCGTGTCATGCAGAATGGGCATCTCAACAATGCCGATCTCGAACAGGCCAGACGTCACCCATTCCTGAATCTTCGAAGAGTATTGCGACTGAAAGCTGACGGACAAGTTCGGGCGGCTTTCGGCAAAACGCGCGATCTCACGCGGCATGAAACCAAATGACAACAGGTGTGGCGCGGCAACCTGTAACTGACCGGGATGCTTGTTTTGCAAATCCGTTACCGCCTGCGCAACATGGTCCAACCCACGCACAACAGTGTCGACTTCGCGGTACAACAGCTCGGCTTCAGGCGTGGGCAACAGACGCCCCTTGTTGCGTTCGAACAAAGGTAATCGCGCCTCGCGCTCCAATTGCGCCAAAAGGTTGCTGATGCCGGGTTGCGAGATGCCAAGAACCGATGCCGCGCCGGTCACGGTTCCGGTTTCCATGATCGCGTGAAAGGCTTGAAGCTGACGAAAGCGCAAAGACATCGGTATAGTATCATTTTTTCTGATGAACTGTCGAAGATATAGTATTTGAAATGATATGCCGGTCAAGGCAGGCTTCTGCACATCTATAGGGGGCCGAATGAGCGATCTGTCACAAAAAATCACAGGCTATGACCTATGGCACCTCAAGCTGCCAGTGACCTCGCGGCGGGATCACGGCATTGGGTCCGTCGAAGGCGTTTGCGAAATTGTTATCCTGCGGCTGACATCCGAGGACGGCTCGCAAGGGTTTGGCGAAGCATCGCCCTGGTCAGTATTCACCGGCACGCCAGAGGCAACCTTTGCTGCGCTCGATCGGTATCTGCGTCCGCTTGTTTTGGGTGCAAAAGTCAGCGGCAGATCCGCGATCATGGCGCGCGCTGCTTATGCCGTCGCGCATTGCACCGAGGCCAAAGCGGCACTTGAAACCGCGCTGCTGGATCTTGCAGGCCGGATCAGCAACGTTCCGGTCTGGTCCTTGTTGGGCGGGAAATGTCGGGATGCGATACCTCTCAGTTGTTCCATCGCCAACCCGGACTTCGCCCAAGACATCGACCTGTTGGCACGGTTGCACGACGATGGTGTCCGGATTGTCAAACTCAAGACCGGATTCAAGGATCACGCCTTTGACATCATGCGGCTGGAATACCTGGCCCAGAACTGCCCCGAGTTTTCGGTGCGCGTGGATTATAACCAAGGGCTAAGTATCGAGGATGCCCCGGCACAGGTGCGCGACGTCGCCCGCTTCGATCCCGACTTTATCGAACAGCCCGTGCGCGCCCATCACTTCGACATGATGGCCAAGTTGCGCCGAATGACAGATGTGCCGTTGCTGGCAGACGAGAGTGTGTTTGGCCCTGAGGACATGGAGCGCGCAGCGCGCGAAGGGATCTGCGACGGTGTTTCCGTCAAGATTATGAAATCCGGCAGCCTGACACGCGGTCAGACCGTCGCGCGTATTGCGGCTGCACACGGCCTGACAGCCTATGGTGGAGACATGTTCGAGGCTGGTCTGGCCCATTTGGCAGGCACACACATGATTGCCGCGACCCCGGAAATCACTCTGGGCTGTGAATTCTATCAGGCGTCGTATTTCCTGAAAGAGGACATATTGGAAGAACCTTTCCAGATCAGGAACGGGCAAGTCTGCGTGACCGACGGCCCCGGGCTTGGCGGCAAACCCGACTTGGGCAAGCTGGACCACTACGCAGTGTCAAAGGTGGTGGCAAAGTGAACGAGAAGAAGACCATAGCCATCATCGGGGCCGGAATTGTCGGAGTGTCCGCGGCTGTCTGGTTGCAGCGCGACGGTCACGACGTGATTTTGATCGACAAGGCCGGACCGGGCGAAGGAACCTCGCATGGCAATGGCGGCGTTCTGGCGTCATGCTCTATCGTGCCTGTGACGGTTCCGGGGCTGCTCGGCAAAGCGCCAAAGATGCTGTTAAGCCCCTCTCAGCCGCTGTTCCTGAAATGGGGGTACTTACCGAAGTTATTGCCATGGCTCAGGCAGTATTTGAGCCACGCAAACGCCGCAGACGTGGAACGGATCGCTGCAGCCTTGACGCCCATCGTGGGCGACAGTCTGAACGACCACAAGGCGCTGGCAGCCGGCACTGGCGCAGAGAAATGGATCGTCCCCAGCGATTATCTGTTCCTTTATGAAAACCGCGCTCACTTCGAAGGTGATGCCTTTGGTTGGGGCATTCGGCGCAAACATGGCTTTGCGTGGGAAGAACTGGAAGGCAATGCATTCCACGATTACGATCCCGTATTCAGCCAGGAGATTGGGTTTGCGGCCAAGCTGTCAGATCATGGCCACATCACCGATCCGGGCCGATATGTCAAAGACCTAGCTGCACATGTTGAGGCCAACGGAGGTCGGATCATCCGAGCCAATGTCGAAGACGTCACGCGTGAAGGCGGAACCGTGAGCGGTGTTCGCGCAGGTGGCGAAACCATTGCGTGCGACACAGCCATCGTGACGGCAGGCGTCTGGTCGGGACCATTGGCCAAGCGCTTGGGTATTTCGGTCCCGCTGGAAAGCGAACGCGGGTATCATCTTGAATTGGTGGAACCTTCTGCCATGCCGCGCAGCCCTGTCATGGTCGCATCGGGTAAGTTTGTTGCCACACCCATGGAAGGGCGCATACGCTTGGCAGGTATTGTAGAGTTCGGAGGGTTGGATGCCCCGCCCTCGCGCGCGCCGTTTGAATTAATGCGAAAAAATGCCCGGGCGGCTTTTCCGGGCATAACATGGAAGGAGGAAGTGGAATGGATGGGGCACAGGCCCGCCCCGGCTGACTCGATCCCGATCATCGGCGACGTGCCCGGTATCAAGGGTGCCTATATGGGCTTTGGGCACCATCACATTGGCCTGACAGGCGGGCCAAAAACCGGACGCCTTTTGGCGCAGATGATCGCGGGCAGAACTCCAAACGCGGATGTGAGCGTCTACGCGCCGTCACGCTACGCAACATAAGAACAAGCCGATGAAAAACATCGGTGCTTCAATACTCAATAGGGAGAAAACGATGAAAAAACTGACAAATCTTCTGGCAGCAACTGCATTGACCGCAGCTGCGGCGGCACCAGCCATGGCCGAAAAATGGGACATGCCGATGGCTTATTCGGCGTCGAACTTCCACTCGGCCACAGGCGCGGAGTTCGCCAAATGCGTGACCACCGGCACAGGTGGTGAGATCGAAATCGTCACACACCCTTCCGGTTCGCTGTTCAAGGGTGCCGATATCAAACGCGCGATCCAGACCGGTCAGGCCCCGATTGGTGAACGTCTTCTATCCGGTCACCAGAACGAAAACGCGCTGTTTGGCTTTGACTCAATCCCCTTCCTCGCAACCTCGTTCGACGACAGCGCCAAGCTTTGGGACGCCGCCAAGCCATCTATCGAAAAAGTACTGGCCGAGCAGAACCTGACGCTGCTTTATGCTGTACCGTGGCCGCCTCAGGGCCTGTACTTCAAGAACGAGGTCAACTCGGTCGCTGACATGAAGGGCATCAAGTTTCGCTCATACAACAATGCGACCTCGCGGTTGGCCGAACTGACCGGGATGCTGCCGGTGACGATCGAAGCGGCGGAAATCAGTCAGGCCTTTGCAACGGGTGTGGCGGATTCGATGGTGTCGTCTGGATCGACCGGTTATGACCGCAAAGTCTGGGAAAGCCTGAACTATTTCTACGAAGTCGATGCCTGGTTGCCGCGCAACTACGTGATGGTCAATTCTGATGTCTGGTCTGGTGTGTCTGATGCCAACAAGAACGTCATCAAGGGCTGTGCAGAGCTGGCAGAATACGCAGGCAACTGGCGCGCCAAGGAATACACCGGGTTCACACTGCAGGGTTTGCGGGATGGCGGCATGACTGTTGGTCCGGCCTCTGAACAGATGACCAACGAGCTGAAAGAGATCGGCGTGACCATGACCAATGAATGGCTGGAAGCTGCCGGTGACGAAGGCAAAGCCATCGTCGACGCATTCAACGCGTCTCAGTAACCTTTCGATTTGGGCGGCGGTTCATCCGGCCGCCCTTTTCGCATCCAATCAAAACACAGCGGGGACAGCATGGCGGTTTTGCGAGGGCTTCGGTCCGTACTCGACTTCATCTATCTGGCGGCAGGGGTTTTGGCGGCACTCAGCCTGATCGCCATCCTGTTGCTGATCGTCGTGCAGATGCTGGCCCGCTGGACCGGTGAAGTGTTTCCCGGAGCACCCGACTATGCGGGTTACGCGATGGCCGCTGCATCCTTTCTGGCTTTTGCCAATGCGCTGAACCGGGGCAGCCATATCCGGGTTTCAATCCTACTGAACGCCGTACCGGATGGGGTCAGGCGTATTCTGGAGGTCTGGTGCTTCGCCATCGGCACTGCTGTCATGTGGTATTTTTGCTGGTACGCATACCGCTTTGTCTATTGGAGCTGGAAGTTCAACGACATCAGCCAAGGCCAGGACCGAACCGCCCTTTGGATCCCGCAATCCGCGATGCTGTTTGGCGCAGTCATTCTGGCCATTGCTCTGACTGATCATTTGATCCACGTGCTTTTCAAGGGCAAACACCGCATCGTCCGCGATCTGGCCGATCAAAGCCACGGAGAGTAAATCATGGAAAACCTCTCTGTCATCATCCTCTTCCTCTTTGTCCTTTTCACTTTGCTGGGCACCGGCGTATGGGTCGGGTTGGCCCTGATGGGCGTTGCCTGGGTCGGAATGGAGCTGTTCACCACCCGCCCCGTCGGGGACGTGATGATCACCACCATCTGGTCGGCGTCGTCGTCCTGGACCCTGACCGCCCTGCCCATGTTCATCTGGATGGGTGAAATCCTGTACCGAACGCGATTATCCGAAGACATGTTCAAGGGCCTGTCCCCTTGGATGGCCCCTTTGCCGGGTGGACTGGTACACACCAACATTGTCGGATGTACGGTTTTTGCGGCTGTCTCGGGCTCGTCAGCGGCCACGCTGACAACGGTTGGCAAAATGTCGATCCCCGAACTGCGCAAGCGCAACTATCCCGAACGCATGATCATCGGAACATTGACCGGGGCGGCAACACTCGGGCTGATGATACCGCCCTCGCTGACCCTGATCGTCTACGGTGTGACGATCAATGAATCCATCACCAAGCTTTTCTTTGCAGGGATCCTTCCCGGCCTGGTACTGGCGGCGATGTTCATGGGCTACGTGGCGATCTATTCCAAACTCGGCAAAGACTGGAGCCCCAATACCGAAGCCAAACTGAGTTTCTCAGAAAAGATCAAGAACTCTCGTTTCCTGCTGCCTGTAATCCTTTTGATCATGGTGGTGATCGGGTCGATGTATCTGGGATATGCCACCGCGACAGAGGCCGCTGCTTTCGGGGTCATCGGCGGGCTGCTGTTGGCGGCGGGTCAGGGATCTTTGAATTGGAAAACCTTTACCGAAAGTCTGATGGGGGCCACACGCACCAGCGCGATGATCGCCCTTATCCTGGCGGGCGCGGCGTTCCTGTCGCTGTCGATGGGCTTTACCGGCCTGCCACGCGGTTTGGCTGATCTGATTGCGGGTTGGGAGCTGACACGGTTCGAACTGCTTATGGTGCTGCTGGTCTTCTACATCATTCTGGGCTGTTTTCTGGACGGTATTTCTTCGGTCGTGCTGACAATGGCGGTGGTCGAGCCCATGATCCGTGACGCCGGGATCGACCTGATCTGGTTCGGTATCTTCATTGTGGTCGTCGTCGAGATGGCACAGATCACGCCCCCGATCGGGTTCAACCTGTTCGTGATGCAGGGCATGACCAACCACGAGATGAGCTATATCGCGCGGGCGGCCATTCCAATGTTCCTGATCATGGTTCTGATGGTCTTTATCCTGATCTGGTTCCCTGACCTCGCGACCTGGTTGCCTGAAAACCTGCGACAAAGCCCGGGCGGATAAAGCGGTTTTGAACCCGCTTCATCTGGCCGCGCGCCATGGCCCTTATGTTCTGATCGGCGGGTTGGCAGCAGGTCTTCTGTTGCCATCTCTGGCTGACCCAATGCGAGACCTGCTGGCCCCTTTGGTCGTTCTGCTGCTTTTCGTGACAGTGCTGAGGATGGACCCCAAAGCCATCGTTGGGTCATTGAGTGAGCTGCCTAAAGTCGCCCTTACAGTTGTCGCGTTTCAGCTGGTGACGCCGATAATCCTCATAACAGTTGGATACGCTTGTGGGTGGATCGGAGCGCCGGTGCTGCTGTGCCTGCTGATCATGACGGCGGCCCCGTCCATTTCAGGCAGCCCGAATATGTGCATGATGATGGGTCACGCACCGGAACACGCGATGCGACTGATGGTTGTCGGCACGGCTTTGTTGCCTTTGACCGCACTGCCCATTTTTCTGCTCATGCCCGAGCTTGGTGATATTCAGGCGGTTTTAGGGGCAGGCTTGCGTCTGTTACTGACAATTTTAGGCGCAACCGGTGCCGCCATGTTTGTAAGAAGAACGGTTCTGCGCGCGCCTTCGCAATCCACGCTGCTGAACCTTGAAGGATTGGGAACGCTTACACTGGCTGTATTTGTCATTGGCCTGATGCCGTCGGTCAGCGCAACAGCGTTGGAGGATCCGGCTTTGGCTGCATTCTGGATCGCCTTTGCCTGTCTGGCCAACTTTGGCGCACAGATTGTCATGTTTTATTTGGCTCAAAGCAGGCTTCCCCCGGCAAGGGCAACGGCAGTTTCGTTGATCGCCGGAAACCGAAACATCGCGATCTTTTTTGTAGCCCTGCCGCCCGAAGTGACCGCACCAATTATGGCCTTCATCGGTGCCTATCAGATTCCCATGTACCTCACGCCCATGATCATGCGGCGCTTTTACGGTCGTGGAACCCCTGATGGCAATTCGATGTAAAAGTTGACCAAACGCGAAAAAGCTTGAAATCGGCCCTGCGAACACCCTGATCTGACGCAAAAAAGAACGATATTGTAGAAGGTCAACACGGACACGCCCGTCGCTTTCGGCGCATTGCCAGAACCTGCGTCAACCTTCCTCGCCGGGGTGTCAGCCAAGACTGATCTGAATAGATCGACCTAGTTGAGCTCAGTCTTTTTGCGGTGCTTTGAACAGGTCTTTGCGCAAGGTCATCAACGCGCCCGGGTCGATTTTAGCCTGGATAACCGTTGTTTCATTTGACGCGATGGCCTGTTGCAATGCCGGGCCGATGCCACCGGGCCCATCCACCCATATACCTGTCCCACCGCACAACTCAGCAAATTGGTCGAAGCGGGGCGATTGGATTTCGGCTCCCAGCAAACGGCCTCCGTAAAACTCTTGCTGGTACGCCTTTTCCGCTCCCCAAGCCTCGTTATCCAAAACAACGATGGTGATTGGCAGATTGTGCTGAATGGCGGTCTGAATCTCAATCATCGTATAGCCGACGGCCCCATCACCCATCAAAGCCACGACGGGGCGATCCGGCGCAGCGGCCTTGGCTCCGATTGCGGCGGCAAGACCAAAGCCGACAAGGCCAAAATCCAAAGGAGTGATCAGGGACATCGGTGCATAATGGGACAGCCGGTCAGCGGCTTGCAGGCAAGTGTTGCCCGTGTCCAGCGTTACGATGGCGTCTTCGGGCAAGGTCGCGCGGATTTCAGCAAGGGCACGGCGCGGGTGCATGGGCAGGCTGTCCAGCTCTGCCTCAGCCGCGCGCTCGGCTGCGAGGTCGGACATGCCAGACCGAAACGCTTCGCGCCAGGAATCGCAATCCGGGCGCTTTGCAGCATCAATCAAAGCTTCGGCAGTCAGACGAGCGTCGCCCTGTGCTGCGATCTCGGCAGGGAAATAACGGCCAACCGCTGCGCCTTCGATATCGACATGGGCAATCCGGGTATCTGCCCCGACATAGTCGTTGGAATGAAAGGTCGAGTTGAACCCCAGCCGGGCTCCGAGAACCACCATGACATCCGCCTCGCGCGTCAGCCTGCTGGCGAGGACATTGCCACGTGGACCGGCCTGCCCTGCAAACCACGGGTGCCCGTGGGGCATGACGTCGGCATGGCCGGTTGATGCGACGACCGGAACCTCAAGCTTTTCGGCCAATTCCGTCAAAGCGACGCGCCCGTCTCCCCATTTGAAGCCCCCACCGGCAAAGATCACCGGCCTTTCAGCCCCGGATAGCAGCTTGGCAATGGCGGCAACGTCAGACGGTGCGGCCGGTCCGGCGCGCGCGATGTTCACCGGGGTCGGCTCAAAAGCCGGAATGTCAGCCGCAAACAAGTCACGCGGGACGTGCAGCACCACTGGCCCGCGCCGGCCAGTGTTGGCCAACCGGATGGCGTCTTCCAGCATCGGTGCCAGCCGCGCCGGATCTGTCACCATGACCGAACGTTTGGAAATGGGGGCAAACAGTGCCACCTGGTCGATTTCCTGAAACGTATCCTTGTATTGGTCGGAACGGGTGATCGCTCCGGCAATAACCACAAGCGGAGAATAAGCCAGCTGCGCCTCGGCCACCGCCGTCACGATGTTGACCACGCCGGGCCCTGCCTGTGCCCCCAGAACCACACCGGGTTTGCCCGTCATTCGCGCCCAGGCATCAGCCATGTGGCCCGCAGCACGTTCGTCCCGCGCTCCGACATAGGCGATCTGACCGCCTTTATACATGGCATCGTAAAGTTCCAGCATCGAGCCGCCCAGCAGGCCGAAAACGGTATCGATGCCGTTGGCTTTCAGAACGCGATAGACGGCTTCTCCGCCGTTGATGGTGGTCATGTTCAGTCTCCGGAAATTTGGCGTTCAATCTGGCGGGCAAAGCGCAGCAAACGCGCGTCCGACCCTTTCGGGCCGGTGATGTGAAGACCCACGGGCATACCGTCCGAGGACTGCCCCATGGGGATGGAAATCGATGGAAGCTCCATTGCCGGTGTCAGAGTCACTGTACGCCAGTCTTCGGTGATTTCCCCGTCTCGCAAGTCAGCGCTGAACGGTAGTCCAGTGGCGGTGGGCCAAAGGGCAAAATCGTAGTGGGCGAAGAATGTAGCAACAGAGTCCCAGACATGACGGCGTGTCGTCTGATAGGCGATCAGTTCGGCAAGGCTTTGCCCTTCGCCCTGTGCGCAGGCCGTGCGGTAGCTTTCCGTGGCCAGCGTCATGTCGGGATTGAGCGCTGCGCGAATTTGCAGGGCACATTGGCCCCGAATGATGTCGCCATATGCAAGCAGCGGGGCAAGGTCCGGGGCCGTATCTTCATCGACATGCCAGCCCAATACGCGGCAAATATCAGCGATTGGCGCCAAGGCCGCCTGAACCGATGGGTCAACACTTGCCCCGAAGGGCGAAAGGCTCAACGCCGCGCGTCCGGCAGTCAACGGGGTATCAATCTCGGCCGGGTCGGGGTAAACGCCGGTGAATCCCAAGGGCTGATTGGGCGTCGGTCCTTGCATCACACTCAGCATCAAAGCGAGGTCCGAAACCGTACGCGCCATCGGGCATGGCACGGACAAACCGTCGAACGGGGCCGGGTTTGGATCCATGGGCACCAAACCCGATGTTGGCCGCATACCGACAACACCGCACCATGCAGCAGGTGTGCGGGCGCTGCCGCCAAGATCCGAGCCATCAGCAAGGGCAACCATGTTGGCCGCCAACGCGGCTGCGGCGCCCCCAGAACTGCCCGCAACCGTCTTTTCGGGGTTCACTGGATTGCGCGTCGTGCCCGATACAAAGTTCGTGGTCTGGCCAGAAAATGTGAACTCGGGCGTGTTTGTCTTTCCAACGATCACGGCACCTGCCGCCCTCAGACGCGCAACGTGGAGCGCGTCACTGGACGGGACATGATCAGAAAAGCTTTTTGATCCGTGTGTGGTGCGCAGACCGGCGGTATCAAAGCAATCTTTGACCGCAATTGGCAGCCCGTGCAGTGGTCCCGCGAACTGCCCGCGTGTCGCCATCCTGTCCAGCTCATCAGCACGGACGCTGGCAGCGTCCCAATCCAGCGTGACAAAGGCGTTTACACCGGCTGTATCGCCTTCGATACGGGCGCGGTAGGCTGCCAAAACCTCTGAACTGCTCAGGGTTCGTTTACGCAGGTCTCCCGCAAGTTCGATGGCCGATTTCTGAGTGATATCTATCGGTTGCAGCAAGAGTTATTCCTCGGATCGGGGTCGCAAATTCTGCGGATCGAAGAGCGCATCTTGATGTACCGTAACCGGGATGTCATGATTAAGAATTCGGACGCTGAGGCCCGTTTGCGGGGTACCTTTGCGAACGAACAACCACCCCAGGGACTTGCCTATCGTATAGCCATACCCACCCGATGTGGTTAGACCCACAGGCTGACCGTTCAGCAACACCGGCTCGCCACCATGAATGTCGATATCTTCTGAATGCAGCTCCGCATAGAATAGCTGCCACGCTGGATCTCGGCTGAGCAGCGCATCGCGGCCCAGAAAATCACGTCCTTCGCTCACGACAAAGCGGTCGAGGCCGACGTCAAGCGGACCGACATCCGTGGTCAGTTCGCCGCTGGCGCGATAGGCTTTTTCCATACGCATCCCGTTGAACGCGTAAGAACCCAGATCGGTCAGACCATGTTTGGACCCAATTTCAAAAAGCGCGTCGTAGATTGCGCCAATCTGATCCAGCGGCGCGTGCAATTCCCAGCCCAATTCACCAACAAACGAAACGCGCAGGGCATAGCAAGGAATTCCTGCGACGCGGATTTCCTGCCCCGACAACCAGGGGAAAGCGCGATTGGACAGATCAACCTCAGTCAGTTCCGACAGGATACGGCGTGATGCCGGACCGGACAGCGCCAGCATCCCCAAATCGACCGAGCGGTTGATCATCGTCACATCCTCGCCGGGGCGGATATGGGATTTGATCCAATCGAAATCCGGCATGGCCCGCGCGATGGGGGAACCTGTGAAGAACCGATCTTCGGCCATCCGCCAGATCGTGATTTCCGTCTCGAACCTGCCCTGCGCCGTCAGCAAATGGTTTAGGCTCATCCGCCCGTCTTTCGAAGGTATTCGGTTGGCCGACAGCCGGTCCAGCAAAGCGCCCGCATCCTTGCCCGAGATCTCGAACTGGGCAAAAGCGCAGAGATCGATGACACCGGCGGCATTGCGCGTCGCTTTTGCCTCGGCCGTCGCGTTTGCATGCCACGGCTGATGCCCCCAGCCGATCTTTTCGACCTCACCCACTTCACCAAAATAGCGCGGGCGCTCCCAACCGGCGACTTCTCCGAAAACTGCACCCTTGGCGGCAAGGCGGTCATACAGCGGGTGCTTTTTCAGCGGCCGAAGGCTGTGGAACTGCTTACCCGGACAAGGCGTATCATGGCGGCGCATGAACTCGTCCTTGGTACGCTCGACAATGAAGTTGTCCGAGGCGAAATCTCCGTAGCGGCGCGGATCGAAACCGCGGCTGTTGATTTCGGTCTCACCGTGCACCATCCAATCGGCCAGCACTTTGCCCGCGCCACCGCCCCAGGCCAGCCCGATGGACGAGCCGCATGACAACCAGACATTCGGCGCGCCCGATGGTCCAACCAGCATTCCACCATCAGGGGTGTGCGTGATTGCGCCACGCACGACGCGTTTGATACCAAGATCAGCCAGAATTGGCATTTTGCCGAAAGCCACCATCAGGAAATCGCCAATCGAGTCGTAATCGGCCTGGAACAGCTCATTCTCCGCCGCCCAAGGCGCGCCTTCGGGCATTTCCCAGACCGTCGGGCAGACATGGCCTTCGTAAATACCGATCAAGCCGGATTTCTGTTCCTGCCGGATGTACCCGCCAAAAGCGTTATCCCGCATCACTGGCAGTTCCGGGCGGTCAGCGAACTGAGGCACGGTGTCCGTCACAAGGTAGTGGTGAAGGCAGGACACCGAGGGGATTTTCAGCCCGAACCACTCTCCCACCTGATTGGCGTAGGACCCGGCGGCGATCACCACATGTTCGGCCAACACATCGCCTTTTTCGGTGCGCAAGAGCCACATATCGCTTTTGCGGGACGCTCCTAGCACCCGGTTGTGCCGTTCGATGCGGGCACCGCGCGACCGCGTTGCAGCGGCCAGCGCCATGGTCACGCCCGAGGGATCGATATGACCATCCTTGTACGTGCGCACCGCAGCTTTAACATCATCGACTTTGTAGAAGGGATTAACCTTCGCCACCTCCTCCGGGCCGATCAGATCCATTGGCAGGTCCAACAGCTTGCCCACGCCCATGATCGACTTCATCCAATCGACTTCATCGTCGGTGGTGGCAATCCGGATGCCGCCGACTTCGTGCCAGCCTATGCTCTGTCCGGTTTCGACCTCGACCCGTTGATAGGTTTCGATGGAGGTTTTGTTGATCCACCCCATCAGGCGACTGCCCACCGCATGAGCGATCTGTCCTGCCGCGTGCCAAGTGGAACCGCTGGTCAATTCCGCCTTTTCAAAAAGGATCGTGTCGGCCCAGCCGTTCTCGGCCAGTTGAAACTGCGCGGCCACGCCCATGATGCCGCCGCCAATGATCGCCACTTGGGTGGACTGGATCGTGTCGCTCATGCGAAACCTGCCTTTGCGGGTTTGAGAGAGGCTTTGGCTGTGTACCGGACGCAGGCTATTTCCACCTCAACCGGCCATATCCCTTCTGCCGTGAATGACTTTTCGTCGAAAAATTTCGACGTGACCATTGCCAGAGCCACCGAACGGCCAAAGCGATAGCTCCATGCCGCTGAGGTGATTTGGCCGACAACAATGCCATCGATATAGACCGGCTCATCATGCAGTGGGATTGCGTTGGGATCGTCGAACAGGATCGACACGATTTGCCGTTCGGGACTGTGATCGCGTAAGGCATCTTCACCCACAAAACCCGTGCCCATGGCGCAAAACGCACCTAGCCCGGCTTCAAGCGGCGTGGTGCCCGGTGTGAGTTCGTGACCGAATGCCCGAAAACCGCTTTCGATGCGCAAAGATCCACTTGCGTAAAGACCTGCATGGGTTGCACCTGCGGCGACCAGCGCCTCATAGGCGGCCATGGCCATGTCGGCTGGGATGTAAAGCTCAAAGCCTTCTTCCCCGGTAAAGCTCAGCCGACCCGTCCAACCACGCGCCAGACCAATCTCGACCGGTGCAAAACAAAATCGCTTGAGATCTGGGACAATTGCATTGGTCGTGGCCTGAAGCACCTCTCGTGCCCGCGTACCAGCAAGGCCCAGAATGGCATATCCGCTGGTAACATCCGTGAACTCCGCACGGTAATCGCCTCGTGTGTCCCGCATCCGCTGCATCACACGAACCGTTTCATTGGCCCCGACGATCAGCAGATAGGTTTCGGGCCCATGCCGCTGAACGGTCAGATCGCTTTCCACGCCGCCCTTTGCATTCAGGATCTGGGTGTACGCAATGCGCCCCGCAGGCACATCCATCTGCGTAGCGCAAAGCCGGTTCAGAAAGGCGCAGGCATCGGACCCCTGCACCATGATTTTACCAAAAGCGCTTTGATCCAGAATGGCCGCGCCCGATCGGCAGGCTTCGACCTCTTGCCCGACCTGTTCGCGCCATGCAGGCGCGCCAAAGGTCAGCGGCAGATGGGCCGCCTCGCCCCCGAAATGCACGGCACGTTCCCAGCCACCGCGCGCTTCGAACCGCGCCCCGGCGGCGACGAGGCCGGCATGGATTGGCGAGCGTCGCTGACCCCTTGCGGTCTCCATCGAGCGACCGGGAAACGGATTGTCATAGTGGCGTCCAAGAACTTCAGGAATACGGGCTTCCAGTGCGCCCAGAACGTTCATCTCGGGGCTGAAGCGCCGAATGTCAGCCTCGTTCAACTCCATCGTCGGCTCTCCGGCGATGATCCATTCGGCCATGGCCTTACCTGCCCCACCTGCCAGAGCAATTCCGGTCGAATTCATCCCTCCCATCAGGAACAGCCCCGGCACTTCAGGGCTTTCGCCCAGCATGAATTGGCTGTCGAGCGTGAAGCTTTCCGGGCCGTTCAGCAACATCCGAACCTCGGCCTTTTCCAGTGCCGGAATGCGGTGAAGGGCGTTTTCCATCATCGGCATGAAATGGTCCCAATCCTCGTCCAGCAGATCGAACGAGAAATCGGCGGGCAGGCGGTCCAGCGGCAGGCCTTTGGCATGGGGTTCGAAGCAGCCCACCAACAGCCCTTCGACGTCGTCACGGGCATAGAGAAACGCATCCTGATCATTTAGCGTTGGCAGGTGCGCACCTTTGCCAAGGGCCTGCACTTCGGGCAGCGGTTTGGTCAGGATGTAGAAATGTTCGCAGGCATAAAGCGGCATATGCGCCCCAGCCATTGCCGCCACGTCACGCGACCACAGCCCGCAGGCAATCACAACCTCGTCGGCCTCGATCACATGGTCACCGACCTCAACACCCGATATCCGCCCACCTTTCTTTTGCAGTCCGGTCACGCGCGTGTCTTCAAAGATCTGAACCCCACGCGCCCGCGCGCCTTTGGACAGCGCCAATGCCACGTCGGAGGGGTTGACCCGTCCGTCCGACGGCGACCAGACCGCGCCGATCACGTCATCGACGTCAAGCAGCGGCCAAAGCTCTTTGGCACGGGCGGCATCCACAACCTCGGCCTCAAGCCCAAAGGCGCGGCCAAGCGAGACCTGACGTTTGATATTCGTCAGCCGATCCTGGTTGGTGGCTAGCGTCAGTGAGCCGGTTTGAGTCCACCCCGTGGCTTGCCCGGTTTCACGTTCCAGTTCGCCATAAAGGTCGATGGAATAGTTGATCAGCTTGGTCAGTGTGGCCGACGGGCGCAAACGCCGCACCAGACCAGCCGCATGCCATGTAGTGCCGCTGGTCAGTTTCGAACGTTCCAGAACGACGATATCTTTCCGGCCTTCGCGTGCCAAATGATAAGCAATCGAACAGCCGATGACGCCGCCACCAATGATGACGGTACGGGCATGGGTGGGCAATGTCATGACAGCACTCCGTCTCGAACCAGATCCGAAACAGTGTCGCGGAAAAGTGCGACCGCCTCGTCAATCAGGTCGGGTGTATGCGGCAGGCCAGTCACGCAGGAGGTGAAGGACATGAAATCCACGCCTCTTTCCAACAAGCCGTCACGCAAGCCTTTGACGACGGCAGGCGGGGTTTTTCGGATCGCTGCGGCATCCAGACCTTCAATGGATCTTCCGCCAAAGTAGAGGTGGCAGGTCGAGCTGTCGCCATAGGCCAGAGCCTGCACGTCCAGTTCCCGGAAGGCTGTGTTGAAGCCATCCCGAAGACGCGCGGCCATTGCATCGGCATGGGCCTGAACGTCCCCGGTCGAGAGGATTTCCATCGCCTTGACCGCCCCCGCAGCCACTAAAGGGGCCGCGTTGAAAGTGCCTTTGTGCCCGACCGGAGGCGACAGCCCATCGCGGGTCTCACCGGGGCTGAGCAGATCCATAACGTGAGCCCGACCGACAACGGCCCCGCCCGGCAGACCACCAGTGACGATCTTGGCCAGAGTTGTCAGATCCGGCGTCACCCCGTCACGCGCCTGCCGCCCACCGGGCGACCAGCGCAGCCCCGTGATCACTTCATCAAAAACAAGCACATGGCCGGTTTGATCAGTCAGAGCCCGCACACCTTGCAAAAACCCGTCGGGCAGAGGAACCGAGCCGTAATTTGCGCCGGAGGCTTCGACAAAAACCGTTCCAATTTGTGGATCTCTGTCTAGCAAGTCGGCGACAGCGTCCAGATTCGGCGGGGATACCACCGTCAGGTCAGTCACGGCTTGCGGTATACCCAAACTCGGCGCTGTGTTGGTGCCGGGTTTGGCACCTTTCATCAACATGTCATGCCAGCCATGGAAATGGCCGTCGATACGAAGCACTTTGTCACGGCCCGTGTACGCCCGACCCAGCCGCAGGGCCAGCATTGTCGATTCCGTACCCGACCCAGTGAACCGCACCCGTTCGGCAGAGGGAAACAGGCGGGTCAGCCATTCGGCCCATTCAACCTCAAGCGGATGGCAGTCTGCGGTGTAGGGCATCCTCTCCATCTGATGAGCTAATGCTTCAGCAATCTCGGGGTGGGCATGACCCAGAATTTGACTGGCCGCCCCCAGCTTGAAATCAATGTAGCGCTTGCCATCCACATCCCATTTCTCGGCCCCTTTGGCGCGGTCGAAATAGATCGGATATGGGGTTTTGTAACGCAACTCGTGACTGACGCCACCGGGCATAACCGCACGGGCGCGGGCGCTAAGGCTTTGACTTTTCATGAGGATCTGCCGGTTTGCTGTCGTGTCAGGCGGATATCGAAACGTTCGCGCAGCATGCGGTCGACGTCATCGGGAATGTGTTGTGGGAAGTGGTTGGACAAAATCTCGCGCGCTTTTTCCTTAGCGATGTCACCAACGGGCTGACTGCCGTCTTCCTGCCATTCCCGCGGCGTCCTGCGGTCACCGACTTCGGGATAGAAATAATCCGATTTCATCCTGTTGAATGTATGCTGTTCGCCCAAATAGTGCCCCTCACCCCGGCAAACGTCGGCGATCACGTCAGCTGCGACGTTTTCGGGCGTGGCCTCGATCCCGCGCAATGTGCGCAGGATATTCCCAAGCATGTCATTGTCACTGACATAAGCCGCATGGCTAACACCCAACAAGCTGGCCTGCATCCCGGCCGCTTGGGTGACAATGTTCGAACCCGCGTGCGCGGCCATGGTCACGGCCAGCGATTTCTCGGCCCCGTATTGCGCGTCCAAACACTTGGCGTCGGTGATACCCGCAATTGAGGAGGTTGGCAGATTGAAATGCCGGCCCATCTGAGCAGCGCCAGCCATGAGGATTGCCTGCTCTCCGCCGCCGCCGCACATAGAGCCGGTGCGCAAATCAGCAACCAACGGTTTCGGCGCAAAGATCGCCTTTACCTCCGGGTCGATAAGACGGGCATACACCAGCCCCGCCAGCGTTTCCGCCACAGCCTGAACCAATGACCCGGCGATGGTTGCCGGGCTGGTTGCCCCGGCCTGTCCTGCGCTGATCAACTGAACCGGGAACCCGGCCCGAATTACGGCTTCGAGAACCTCACATCCTTCTTCGGCAAAGCGCATGGGTGGCACGACGTGGCACACCATCACAGTCACGAAAGGACGAGCGCGAAAGGCTTCCTCGCTGCCGGCAATCGCATAACACAATTGGGCGATAGCGGGGACATTGTCGGGCTCGGTGATCGAGATCGACACATGCTTGGACGTCCCTGCAAGGCAAGCATATGCAGTGTTGAGGTCCATCACCGCGTTGTCTTCAATGTCCCGAGCAACCACTGAACGGCTAAAATGATGGATATTGTCCATCAGATCGACAATGCGTGCTGCGTCATACAGGTCAGCCAGCGTCGAGTCCCGATAGACGCCCGTGTCCAGATCAAAAACACCGGGGGCCGCGCCGCCACTGGACATGTGCACACGGGTCTGACTGATATCCAGATCATGTTCAGGAACTTGGCCACAAAGGCTAAAATCGCGGTTTGCGGCGCTGATCGCCTGACGCACCAAAGCGCGGGGGAACAGCAAACGATTGTTGTCCGACAAAGACCCGCCCGCCGCGACCACCTTTTCGATCATTGAAGGTATAGCCTGACTCAGGCCAAGCGTTTCCAGAAGGGTCAGCGCCGTTTCCTCAACCAGCGCGACCTCGTCGGGGGCGAGCGGCTTAAAACGCCCGCCACTGATACCCGGCCATACAGGCGGGTTTGACACGGGTTCCGTTGTTTGGGTCAGGCGCTGTTTGCGGCCACGCCTGCGCGCTGTAGTGGGCATTTTGACATGAGTCCAGATTATCTACCTTCTATGATTGCAGTCCAAACTACGGTTTACAAATGGTCTTTCCTCAGCAACTAGTAAGTTTTACTCATCATTAGGACGGTCATGCTTCCATCCCTTTCCGCACTGCGCGCCTTCGATGCAGCCGCCAAAACCGGTAGTTTTCGCGCCGCCGCCGAGCATCTGGCGGTGACACCGACAGCCATCAGCCACCACATTCGTGGACTGGAAGATCAACTGGGCACCCTGTTGTTTGAACGCGTGGGGCGCGAGGTCAGGCTGACAGAAGATGGAACACGGCTGGCCGAAACGACTGGACGGGCGTTTGGGATGTTGGAAGACACGGTCGGAGCATTGCGCAGGACATCACGCAAGGTTGTGCGTCTGGCCGCTGGTCCCATCTTAACGGCCAGGTGGCTGATGCCACGCATCAGCGACCTTTGGCAGAGTTTCCCAGAGGTCGAGCTTGAGGTCGTGCCGTCATATCGTCCGCGCGTGGCGGACCAGCCCCACGCAGATATTGTTCTGAGCTGGCATCGTCTGGCCGACATGCCGCGCGGTTCACTCAAACTGCTGGAACTTCGGCCCGTTGCCATAGCAAGCGCGCAGTACATTGACCAATATGGACCCATCGATGCGCCTGAGGATCTGTTGAACAAACCCATCCTGCACCAACGCAATCATTGGGGTTGGCTGGACTGGTTTGCCGCAATGAACGTGCAGCCCGCGTCCCCCCTGATGGGCGTCGTTTTTGAAGATGCCAATATTTTGTTACGCGGGGCTGCTGAAGGACAAGGCGCAGTGGTGGGCTGGCTGCCACTGATTGATCAGGACCTCAGGGAGGGACGCGTTTTGCGCCTGTTCGACGAAGATATCAAACCTACGCATGGCTATTTTGTCGAAGCACAGGACGGAAGCCGGGACAGGCGTGAAGTCCGGGACGTGATAGAATGGTTGATGTCCCAGAGCTGAGAGGCTGACCAAAAACACATCGGATATTGAATGTAAAAACACGCCGCTGAACGCAGCGCGCTTTGTTGAGTCACTTCATGCAGAAACCGGTTTTGACCGGGGCCAGCTTACGACGTTCATGTAAGATTTAGGTTCGCAGTCTGCTGCCCTTGGGATCAAAGGGCGCTTCAGCCAGAACACGCCCTTTATGCGGCTTGCCAATCACCTGGATCACCACCTCATCTCCGGGTTGCGCCACTTCGGGGTTGCGGAAGCCAATGGCCAGTGATTTCCCGACCGAATAGCCATAGGCACCAGATGTGACCCGGCCAACAGGCGTGCCGTCGGGTGTAAAGATCGGCTCACTGCCCGTGGCATCTGCGTCCTCGGTCACGTCCAGTTCGAAAACCGTCAGAACTTCACGCGGTGCGTTGTCCTTGACGGACAGGTAGGCGTCCTTGTGAAGGAAATCCTTGTCGAGCTTGATCAGTCCGGTCAGCCCAACCTCTTGCGGCCAGTATTCCTGGCTGTATTCGCGACCCCAGGACCCATAGCCCTTTTCGATGCGCAACGACCCCAGCGCACGCCCGCCAACCGGGCCGCCACCGCAATCTTTGGCTGCCTCAAGCAGCGCAGTGTAAAGCGCGACCTGATCGGCCTCGGCGCAGTGCAGCTCCCAACCCAGATCACCTGTAAAGCTGACGCGGATAGCCACGCAGTCCACGCCTGCCACCGTGATTTTCTGGGATCGCATGAAACGGAACGCTTCGTTGGACAGGTCGGCATTGGTCAGACGTGCCAATGCCTCGCGCGATTTCGGACCTGCGACGTTGAACCCGGCAATGCGGTCTGTCGCGACCTCCAGCGTGGTGCCTTCGGGCATCTCGACCATTTGGAAAAAGCGCTGATGATAGCGCTCGGCCATACCCGATCCGATCATCATGTATTCGTCTTCGGCCAGCTTGGTAATGGTAAAGTCCCCTGCCACGCCACCACGAACCGAGATCAGAGGCGTCAGGCAACTGCGCCCCACTTGGGTTGGCACACGGTTGGCCACCAGACGGTCCAGCCAGTCATAGGCACCCGGTCCTTTGATCACGTAATTTGCAAAGTTCGAGATGTCGATGACACCCACACTGTCGCGCAGCATCTGCACCTCGCGCCCAACCGGGTCGAACCAGTTCTGGCGGGTGAAGCCGGTTGTCTCTTCGGTGCCGGGTTCATCCGCGAACCACAGCGGGTGTTCCCAACCGCAGTTCAGACCAAAGACACAGCCCATCTGTTTTTGCATCTCAAAGGCCGGGCGCACGCGAGCCGGACGACCCGCGCTGCGTTCTTCATTGGGGAAGTGGATCTTGAAACGGTGTGTATAGGCGTCTTCCACCCGCGCTTTGGTGAATTTTTTGTCGGCCCAGTCGCCAAACCGTGCCAGATCCCAGGCGAACATGTCATATTGCGGCTCGCCCTCGATCATCCATTGCGCTGCCAGCAGGCCCAACCCGCCCGATTGCGAGAAACCGGGGATCAGACCGCCACACAGGAAGTAGTTCTTCAACTCTGGCACAGGCCCCCACAGCATATTGGCATCGGGCGACCAGATCATAGGCCCGTTGATCACCCGCTTGACGCCGGCTGTCGCCGCAACCGGTACGCGTTCGGTCGCACGGATCACGTTTTCCATGATCCGATCCAGATCGTCAGGGAACAGATCGTGGGCAAAGTCCAGCGGTGTGCCCTCTTCGGCCCAGAACTTCATATCCTTCTCATAGGCACCGATCAGAAGCCCGTTGCCTTCCTGCCGGAAATAATACTCGCCATCCCGGTCGGCGATCGAAGGTAAGCGACGGCCCAGATTGGCAACTTCATCGATGGTTTCAGTCACGAAATACTGATGCTCGGTCGGTTGCAGCGGCAGCGTCAGCCCTGCCAGAGCCGCCACTTCGCGACCCCAAAGACCAGATGCATTGACCACCCATTGTGTGTGGATGTCGCCTTTCGGCGTACGCACAATCCAGCTGCCATCCGGTTGCTGCTCGGTCCCAGTTACTGGGCAGAAACGCTCGATTGTTGCGCCCATGGCACGCGCCCCGGCAGCATAGGCATGGGGCACGCCCGAGGGGTCCACATTGCCGCCATCGGGTTCGTACATGATGCACCGAATGTCATCGAACTGCGCCAGCGGGTGAAGCTCTTTCGCTTCTTCCCGGCTGACCTCGTGAAAGTTCAGGCCGTAGAACCGCGCTTTGGCCTCTTGCAGGCGCAACTGCTGCTCGCGTTCTTCGGTTTGGGCCAAGTACAGCGAGCCCGGCTGGAACACGCCGCAGCTTTGGCCAGTTTCCTTCTCAAGCTCTTTATACAGGTTCATCGTATAGTGCTGGATTCGCGTGATGTTGTTGTTGTCGTGCAACCCGTGAATATTGGCTGCCGCGTGCCAGGTCGAGCCACTGGTCAGTTCATCGCGCTCCAGCAGGATCGAGTCCGTCCAGCCGAGTTTGGCAAGGTGATACAAAATCGACGTACCGGCGAGACCGCCACCGATGACGACAGCTTGTGCGTGGGTTTTCATGAATCTGTTTCCCTAGATATGACGCGGCTCTGGCGGCGATTTCGTTCATAGCGGCAAGGAATTGAGCGACCTCGCCAGTTGAGTTGTAGTGACACATCGAGACCCGCACGCAGGAGTCGTTGCCCAGCGGGGCAAGAATATCCCCTGAATAGTGATCCGCTTTGCGTAGATCGGTGCGAATACCCTGATCGTTCAGCCGTTTCACCGCATCGACAGAGGCCACACCATTTCCATGCCGCGAAACCACCCTGTAGTTTGAGATCACGTACCCGTCGACGTCACAGGCGGTCAGATCGATCCGACCATGCGCTGCATGCTGGATGCCAGGTGCATTCATGAAATCATGCATATCGGCTTTGCCTGTATTGATGGTATCAACAAGCCCGTGTGACCCCGGGTTGTCACGCCCCTGATTGTCTGGGATCGCCGCATAGCGAAAAGAGCTGTCCAGAACCGAATTCAAGGCCAGCGCGCCGCCCGCATTTTCGAAAAAAATGCGCTCACCCCGTTCGGGGCAATGGTCAATCCGTGCGAACTGATAGCGGATTTGCTCTAGCAGGTTTTCTGATATCTGGCTCATGACAGGCGATGCATTGTGTTGATGGCGCACGGTATGTCGCCGACCCTAAGACGGTTCCACCTGCAGGACATGCAAAAAAAACGGATGCAAAGCAGTCGAATTTTCTGCACCAAACACAAACACCGATTGGCTGGCATACGCGCGGTCAGCCTATCGAACGCGCAGCACGGAAAGGGCAGATTAACCAATCTGACCCTCCGTTCCAGCGGCGACTTTCAATAACCAGTTTTGGAACAGTCGAACCGCTGGCGTGGCGTTTGCCTCTCGGAGATTGGCATAATACGCCCATGGGCTGTCGAGGTTCAGGGCAAATGGCTCGATCAGAAGCCCCCGTTCAACATAAGGCCGCGCCAGCGATTTCGGCAAAGCCACACATCCCAAGGATTTTGCCGCCAATTCCAGCGCCAGGTTCGTACTGTTGCTTCTTGGACCTTCTTTCTGGTCCAGATCTTCTAACCCAAAATTTGCAGCCACTTTTTCCCAATACGCCGAGCGGCCCAGAATATGGATCAGTTGCGCATCGTGTAATTGCTGCGGGTCGGTCAAAGGTTGATCACCGACGGTATAGCCCGGCGCACAGACCATCGTCAGCTTTTCCTCCCACAAACGCGTCAGACTTTCAGATGCGTCATCCCTGTGGTTGATCGTGATCGAAATGTCCGAAACGTTGGGGTCCACATCCGTCCAGATGGTCCCGTGGACCGTAACAGAAATATCCGGGTGATTTTCGGAAAATCCCCGAATGACGTCGGGCAGCCAGTTTGCGGCAAGGCTTACGGGACAGGAGACAACCACAGTTCTGGTATGCGGCCGAAGTACAAGTGACTGAGTGGCGACGTCAATTTCCTGCAATGCGTGGCGCACCGAAGGCAGATACGCTTTGCCCACATCGGTAAGTGACAGAGACCGCGGGTGGCGCACAAAGAGCGGTCGTTTGAGAAATTCCTCAAGCGACCGGACGTGATTGCTGACGGCGGATTGCGTGCAGTTCAACTCTTCCGCAGCACTTGTAAAGCTCAGGTGGCGGGCGGCGGCCTCGAAAGAGCGCAGAAAAGACAGGTGCGGCAGGTTCATCATGTGCAGTGATCCGGGGCGGTATATATGTCGAGTATGGCGTGACCGGCCCGGCCTCTTGTTCTTTTGCGACATAAACACTGTTACGCAAGCGACATGGCGGCCAACGGACCTACAAAAATACCGGTACCATTGCCCAAAGATTGTTTTCGTGCCGCCGGAAACAATTAAGCCTACCATGCGAGTTGAGACCGGTATCCAGACTTCAAACGCAAGCAGGCAGCCCGTGGCAGACAGATTTCACAAAATAGCAAGCTTTACCCTTGAAACGACAGCCCGAGATATCCCGGAGTCGACACTAAGGGCCGCGGCCCGAATGACGCTGGACACGCTGGGCATCACAATCGGCTCAGGACCGATGACAGCAGGTGTGATCGCACGCGAAAGCGCGCTGGCCTTGTATGGCGCGGGTGACGATACGTTCAGCGCACGTATGATGTTTGATGGCCGCCGGGTCAGCGCCGCTGGGGCGGCTTTTGCTGCTGCAACACAAACCGACAATCTGGACGGGCATGACGGCTACAACCCGACCAAAGGCCATATCGGGGTGGCGGTCGTTCCCGCGCTGGCGGCAGTGGCGGAAACGATAGAGGATTTTTCCGGCCCCGAGGCATTGACCGCTGTCACGATCGGCTATGAAGTCGCCGGACGCGCAGGTATTTCGCTGCACAACACTGTCAGCGATTACCATACCTCAGGCGCTTGGAACGCGTTGGGTGTGGTGGCTGTCGCGGCGCGATTGCGCGGTCTGAACCAAGACCAGATGCGGCAGGCCATGGGGATCGCCGAGTATCACGGACCCCGCAGCCAGATGATGCGCGAAATCGCCAATCCCACCATGTTACATGACGGTTCGGGCTGGGGCGCGTTGGTGGGGCTCTCGTCGACCCTACTGGCCGAAAAAGGATTTACTGGCGCACCCGCGATTACCATCGAAGCCGACGAGGTCGCGCCCTATTGGCAGGATCTGGGCCAGTTCTGGCAGATGGAGCATCAATACGTGAAGCCTTATCCGATCTGCCGCTGGGCGCACGCTGCCATCGACGCCACGCGCGCTTTGATGCGGGATCATGACATTAGGTACAAGGACATTGCATCAATCCGCGTCAACACATTCCGTGAAAGTGCTTGCTTGTTTCAGGGAATGCCGGACGACACGTCAAAGGCGCAATACTCTTTACCTTTTGCAGTCGCCACCATGGCCGCGTATGGGCGGATCGGGGTCGAACATATAACCGGGGCCGGATTGTCAAACCCTCTGGTTGCGTCGCTTGTAGACCGCGTTTCCGTTTTTGAAACCGAACGCCATTCGGCCCGCTTCCCGAAAAGCCGCATTGCCGATGTTTCCATAACACTGAAAGACGGCCGGATTCTGGACTCTGGCGACGTTCACGCCCGGGGTGGGCCAGAGGCCCCGATGGATGACGCGGAAGTGGACGAAAAATTCATGGAGTTCGCGGCCCCCTCGCTGGGAGACACCCGCGCCGCTGCGATCCGCGATGCCGTTTGGGGGCTGTGCCAACCAGGGTCCAGGTTCTCGGACCTTGCTGCGCTGCTCTACGACGCGCCAAAAGCGTAGTTAGGGCTTGCTGGAATGCCATTTACGTTCCTGAAGTACGGGTTGTCTTCGACTTATCCCGTGACCAACGCCCGAGCGTTTGCCAACATGAAGCCCGGCGCCGTGATCGTCGATGTCTCACGCGGCGGCGTGATAGATGAAGCCTCTCTGGTCCACGCGCTGGAAGCTGGTGCTCTGAAAGGCGCGGCGCTTGATGTATTTACCATCGAACCGCTGCCCTCGGACCATTTGCTATGGGGGTTCGACAACGTGATCACAACCCCGCATTGCTCATCGGTTTATAAGGTTTGGGACCTCAAATCGGTCGAGATGTTTTCTGACAATCTCTGGCGCTATCGCAAGGGTGAAGCGCTCACCAAAATCGTCAACGCCGAACGAGGATACTGACATGGTCCGAGAAAGACGAAACACCCGGGGCGGCGGGCGGCGCGGCAAAAGCGATCGCGGTAGCGCAGTCATCCGGCAGTTGCCCTGGCAGGATGTGATCAACACGTCCCCCAAGATGGAGTTGCTGAGCGAAGATCAACTGGATCAGCTGCACACGACGTCGATGCGTATCCTGTCCGAGGCAGGTATTCGCGTCATGGGCGACAACGTGATGGACCTGTTTGAACAGGCCGGAGCGCTGGTGGATCGCGACACCAAGACGATCCGTATCGATGAAAGTATCGTCAATGAGGCTCTGAAAACCGTCCCGAAGACCTTTACGCTCACAGGCCGCAACCCGGACAAACGGATCACGCTGGGTGGCGACCACGTCACTTTCGGTCTCGTGGCCGGTCCGCCGAATGTGCATGATTGCATCAACGGGCGACGTTCGGGCAATTTTGAAGACTATTGCAACTTCATCAAGCTGGCGCATCAATTTAACGCCATCCATCTGATCGGCAATCAGGTGACCGCCCCGCAGGAAATGCCCGCCAATAACCGGCATCTGGACACCTATAACGCTAATCTGACCTATAGCGACCTCAGTTTTCACGCCACAGCAATTGGGCGAGGCCGCGCGATGGATGGCATCAACATGATGGCCATCGCGCGGGGTATATCGTTGGATCAGATGCGCGCGGATCCGGGGCTGATCACCATCATTTCCGTGAACTCGCCGCGCCTGTTCGATGACGCGATGGGCGACGGGTTGATCGCCATGGCCGAACATGGCCAGCCGGTCACGATAACGCCCTTCACGCTGATGGGCGCGATGACCCCTGTCACCCTTCCCGCCGCTTTGGCCCAACAGAATGCCGAGGCATTGTTCGGAGTGACGCTGACCCAATTGGTCAATCCCGGCACGCCGGTGATGTACGGGGCGTTCACGTCGAATGTGGACATGCGCTCGGGCGCGCCTGCCTTTGGAACGCCAGAAAACACCAAGGCCAACATGATAAGCGGCCAGCTGACCCGCCGGTATGGCATTCCCTATCGTACGTCGAACGCCAACGCCTCGAACGTGGTCGATTTGCAGGCAGCCTATGAGACGATGATGGCCACTTGGGGTGCGGTTCTGGGTGGGGCCAATCTGGTCTATCATGCAGCCGGTTGGCTCGAAGGTGGGCTTACTGCGTCTTATGAGAAGCTCGTCATGGATGTGGAAATCCTGCAAAACATGATGGAGTACCTGAAACCTCTGAAATTTGACGAAAGCGAACTGGCGCTGGACGCGATCAAAGACGTGCCCACCGGTGGCCATTTTTTTGGCACCGAGCACACGATGGAACGCTATGAAACTGCGTTTTATGCACCCATGCTGTCCGACTGGCAAAATCATGGCGCATGGGAAGCGGCCGGGTCCAAGACCGCGCTGAACCGGGCGACGGAAATCTGGCAGCAGGCGCTGCGCGAGTACGAAGAACCGGTAATGGAGCCAGCGATCCGCGAAGAGATGGACGCTTATATAGCCAAGCGCAAAGAAGACATCGGTTCCGACGAACCCTAATGAAAAGGCCCGGTTATCAGCCCGGCCTTTGTTTACAACAGATCGAACAACCGTCCTGGCACGTTTCCTTGTCGGGGCAAGCCCAAAGCCTGCATCAGCGCAAACATCATGGCCTGATTGGACGTCACCACGGGTTTGCCCAGCGCGGCTTCGATCCGGTCGACGGCCTCGACCGCGCGCATGTCGGTGCAGCTGAGCACGATGGCTTCGGCTTCGGGATGATCAGCCTGACAGGCCAGATCGAATACCTCATCCGGGGTCAGTTCGCCCTGACCGTAATTCCCAAGCTCACGACCAATATCAGCGCATTTGACTGTTGTGATCTGGTTCTGTGCCAGAAAATCAACCGCCTGCGTATTGATCTCGCCCAGATAGGGTGACGAGAACCCCACTTTGGTTACGCCCAAAGCCTTGATGGCATGGATCAATGATCCGGCTGCTGTAAAGGATAGTGCGCCCGACCCTGCCTTAATGTCCTGCGTCAATTGCTCATCAAATGACGGGCCGTGTGTCAGGGTGGCAGACGTGCAGCCATAGAGCACTACATCGGGCCGCACACCTGCAATCATCTTCAGATCATGGCTGATGTCCGAGGCGCCGAGTCCAGCCATCTGGTCCGAGCCCGGGATCTCATCCACATCGTACCCGCCCATGCGCTGGAAATGCACCGTCGTATCCGGACAGCGCATCAGCATCATATCTGCCTCAAGATTGGTGTTGGTGAACGGCACCAGCACACCGATCTTGGCCCGTGTTCGGGTTTCGTGGGTCATGACGTCACCTCTTTCAGAACGGTCAGGCACCGGTCCATGACTGGTTCTTCACAGATGGTGGCGCGCAGACAATCGCCCAATCCATAGCCCCCCATCCCGCGCATCAGTAACCCTTGGGCACGCAGAGCGGCATCTGCCTTTTGCGCCATCTCCACGTCCGAAAAACGGATCAACACGAAATTCGTATGGCTCGGCGCGACCGTCAGCCCCAGAGCGTGACACCCGGTGGCGAACCGATCCCGAATGGCAGCAGTCTTGTCCACCGTGTCCCGCATATGGGCCTGATCCTGCATCGCTGCGGTCGCCATGGCCTGCGAGGGGATCGAAACGTTGTTCGGGTTCAACAGCTTCCGCACCTCACCAGCAATAGCGTGAGGGAACAGGCCCCAACCCACGCGCGCGCCCGCCAATCCGTAGGCCTTGGAAAAGGTTCGCATGACCACAGTGTCGCCGCGATCTACCAGTGCGAAAACTTCGGCCGGGTTTTGATCCTGATCGGCGAACTCGGCATAGGCCTGATCCACCACCAACAACAGGTCCGCCGGTAAAGCGTTGCGCAGGCGGATAATTTCGGCATTCGGGATCAGAGTCCCGGTGGGGTTGCCCGGGTTACAGACAAAAGCAATCCGCGTTTGAGGCGTGATAGCGGCCAATATGTCATCGACCGAAACGGTCAAATCCACCTCAGGCGCTTTCACGTAGTCAGCCTGAACTTGCGCCGTTGCAGAAGCCACGTAAGAATAGCCATAATCCGTGCCCAGCACCCTATCGCCCGGCCCGGCGAATGCCCGGATCAGGCATCCGATCAACTCCATCGAGCCCGCACCGCACAGGATATTCCCGGCCGCGACACCATGGGTTTCAGCAATTGCAGCGCGAAGCTCTGGCCAATCGGGGTCGGGGTAAAGTGGCATTTGATCCAACGCCGCCTGCCCTGCCGCAACTGCCGCGGGACTGGCCGGAAAGGCGCTTTCGTTTTGGGCCAGGGACACTGCCTCGGGCCCACCCAAATCCGCCAGAGCGTAAGCGGCCATCTGGCGGACATGTTCGACTGCGCGGATCATGACGTGCCTCCATAGGCTTTCGCGCCCGCTTCGGTCACTAGACCACGTTTGAGGTCCAGTGCCAGGGCCTTTGGATCCCGTTCTGACGGATCACCAAAGCCTCCACCGCCCGGAGTGTCGAAGATCAGGTAATCATCGCCCTCCACCCGAAGTTCTCCTTTGCCGGGAATGTCGCCGTTGCCATCGCGGAACCGGATGCGACCCGGGGCACCGGGCTGCCCACCCATTCGGCCCAACGCTGGGAACTTGAGGCGCTCGACCGAGAGGAAAACGATGAAAGGCGCGTTATTGGATGAGGTCATCTCGATCCGCTGTCCCAACCCACCGCGATACTGGCCGGGGCCGCCCGAATCCGGTAACAACTCACGCCGCCACATGATGACCGGGGCCACGCTTTCAGTGATCTCGACTTGCGATCCGAACACACCAGAAGGGTAGGCCGTGGCAGATAGCCCGTCTGCGTGGGGTCGCGCGCCGGTGCCACCGTTGTGGACAGGTTCGATCGCAAATTCCCGCCCGCCATTGGCCGCAACTTCCGGCGCATGGCGCATGGGAAGATCGAACATGCACGACGCACCCTCGGCCGGAACCTGATCCGGCAGTGCCTGATGCAGGCATCCCAAGACCAGATCCGGGGTCACTTGCCCCAGCGTGTGGCGCATTGCGACCGGTACAGGGCGTTGCGCATTCAGGATACAGCCCTTGGGGCCATCCACCGTGAACGGCTCCAGCGAGCCTGCATTGTTCGGAATGTCCGGGCCGACGATGCAGCGCAGCGCAAACACCGTGTAGGCCGTTGCATAGTTCAACGGGACGTTGATACCTTTCTTCGAACAGCCCGATGTGCCGGTAAAATCCACATGCATCCCGTCCTTGGTGACGGTCAGCGTGGCGTGCAGCTCCAGCTCATTCTCATATCCGTCCATACGCAGCACGTTCTTGTAAACGCCTTCCGGCACCTCGGCGATGGCCTCCAGCGCACCCTTGCGAGACGTGTCGATAAT
>NZ_JBXWSB010000029.1:0-46256 GCF_059613205.1 Ruegeria sp. BHSB064 | reverse complement strand
TCCTCATCGGATACATAAGGGATGCCATGGGAATTCATGGAAATCAACAGGAATTTTTTCGATCGTGGCGCTTGGGGCACGTGATGTATATACTAAATTGTCGAATTTTTGACATCAATACACCACTGATAGCGCAGCGCAATCCAACCTTACCTACATATAGAAAGAAGTTGTCGGGAAAAAGTTCCCGCGTTTTCCCGAAAAAAATTGTATTTTCTCGTTCAGACTGGATTTTTCGGCCCGCAGGAAGCAGCCGAATACCAGAATCGACCAGAAAAAGAGGGCAAAGTTACCGGCCTTTCCCCGCCGACACCAGCATCGCCCACGAATTCCCATACGTAGTCACTCGAGCACTTTGAATGCCGTACTTCGCGCTGCCTTCAACCCGAATGGTCAGAATCGGCAAGACGCCTACAAGCCTCCCAAACGGTCATTTCGCAGAAAATTCCGCACATCCAAGGTCCACCATCTGCGTTTCAGGTCGCACAAATTCTCGTCGAATGCGCCCAATTCCAAGGCAGTTCACATCGATGTGTTTTTTGGGGCGCTCAGGGTGCCCTTAGGTAAAACCTATATTTTAAAGGCGCATATCGTCGTTGGGAAAAAAGCGAACCAATCTATGCATTTGCTGCATAGCAGCATTGATGACGTGACCCATTGTGCAATCGCAGCATTTGCCTATCTTCAGTCTCAAGCACGGACCGATTGATATCGGTAACGCAAGATAGACGGATGATGAAAATGGCAGTCGCAAGCACACAAACCGCACCCAAGAGCGCACCGGCGTTCGGACTGAACACCCTGGTCGAAAACGCCAAGACCCGCTTTGCGCGCTATCGCATGTACCGCCAGACGGTAAACGAACTGTCCGCCCTGTCGAACCGCGAACTGGCCGATTTGGGCCTGCACCGTTCGATGATCCGCCGGGTTGCACTGCAGGCGGCAGAAGACCACACCGCGCGCTGAGCGCGCCACAGATACCGAGATCAGGCCCTTCCTCCTCCCTTAGGGTCTGTAATCAGCGGCAACGTCTCTCCTCCTCCCTGACGTTGCCGCACCTTATACCGGCCTCAGGATGCCGGAACCTGATACATCGAGGCTCTCCTCCTCCCTGCCTTGATGTTGAAAGCGCGCGGCGACGTCGTCCTCCTCCCTGACGTCGCCGCGTCTTACCCATACCGGGCTCAAACCCGGGTTCGCATACATCAGGGCTCTCCTCCTCCCTGCTCTGATGTTGACAAGACGGCGGTTCCCCTTCCTCCTCCCTGGGAACCGCCGTTTTTTGTTTTTCAGGCTCCGGTGTAGGATGGCATCCTGATTTCTGATCCGGAGAACGCCATGGCTGCCTATTTCATCGCGCAAATCGACATACACGACCCGGACGGGTATCAAGACTATCTGGCGGGGTTCATGCCGATCTTTGATCGTCACGGCGGCCGTTTGCTCACCGTCTCCTCCAAACCCGTCGAACGGATCGAAGGCGATTGGCCGGACGGTGGAATTGTGCTGATGGAGTTTCCAGACCTTGCCGCGGCGAAAGCCTGGAAAGACGACCCTGATTACATTCAGTTGGCGAGGATCCGGCAAGCCACCGCCTCGACCAATCTGGTTCTTGTCGAAGGATTATGATGCCTTAGAAAGGGACGTCATCCTTGTTGGTCAGGAATCGTGACACCACTTTCTTGGTGCCCGCCTTATCGAAATCGACCTCGACCTTGTCGCCCTCGATACCGATGACCGCGCCATAGCCGAATTTCTGGTGAAACACACGCTCGCCCAGCGTGAAACTGGCCAAGGCGGTTGCGTCGATCACCGTGTCACGACTTTCGCGGGGTTGTGACATGCCATATAGCCCCTGCCGTGCCTGCATCCGCTTCCAGCCCGGTGAGTTATAGACATTGGCTTCGGCCGCACGGGTTTCGATTCCCGCTGTCTGGTGCCCTCCGCCATACAGACCCGGAGGCGTCAGCACCTCGACATTCTCTTCCGGCAATTCGTCGATGAAACGCGAAGGCATGGAGTTCTGCCACTGGCCAAACACCCGCCGGTTGGCGGCAAAGGAAATCGTGCAGACCTCTTCCGCGCGGGTGATGCCGACATAGGCCAGACGCCGTTCTTCCTCGAGACCTTTAAGGCCGGATTCGTCCATGGAACGCTGCGAGGGGAACAACCCGTCCTCCCACCCCGGCAGGAAGACAACCGGAAACTCAAGCCCCTTGGCGGCATGCAGGGTCATGATCGAAACCTTGGCCCCGTCCGAATCCTGTTCATTGTCCATCACAAGGCTGACATGTTCCAGAAACCCTTGCAGATTCTCGAAATTGTCCAGTTGGTTGACCAGTTCCTTCAGGTTTTCCAGACGCCCCGGCGCTTCGGGTGTCTTGTCGTTCTGCCAATGGGCCGTATAGCCGGATTCGTCGAGGATGATCTGAGCAAGTTCGATATGCGTATGCTCGGGCGCACCGAACCGCATGGGTGATCCGTCATCAATCACCGAGTCGTCGTCCACCTCGATCCGCGGGCCGCGCGTCATGGCATTCCACCGAGCCAGCCCATAAATCAACTCGCGCAGGGCTTTGCCACCCTTCCCCTTGATCAGCCCGTTATCGACGGCGATCCGAGCGCCTTCGACCAAAGACACCCCATTTTCACGTGCGGTCATCTGAATGGTCTGCTGCGCCTTGTCGCCAAGGCCGCGTTTTGGTGTGTTCACAATACGCTCAAAGGCCAGATCGTCTTCGGGGCTGATCACTAGCCGGAAATAGGCCATGGCATCGCGAATCTCCATCCGTTCATAGAACCGCGGGCCGCCGATCACCTTGTAGGGCAGACCGATTGTCAGGAACCGATCCTCAAACGCGCGCATCTGGTGCGAGGCGCGGACGAGGATGGCGATTTCATCCAGGTTCACCGGGCGAATACCGCGTGTACCGCCTTGCATGGCATCGATTTCCTCGCCGATCCAGCGGGCTTCTTCCTCGCCATCCCAATGGCCGATCAGGTTGACCTTGTGACCTTCCTCGGCATCGGTCCACAATTCCTTGCCCAGCCGGTTTTCGTTCCCTCGAATGACGTTCGATGCTGCCGCCAGAATATGCGGGGTCGAGCGATAGTTCTGCTCCAACCGCACCACATAAGCGCCCGGGAAATCCTTTTCGAACCGCAGAATGTTGCCCACTTCGGCCCCGCGCCAGCCATAAATCGACTGATCGTCGTCCCCCACACAACAGATGTTCTTGTGCCCTCCGGCCAGCAATCGCAGCCACAAATATTGGGCAATGTTGGTGTCCTGATACTCATCCACCAGAATGTAGCGGAACCAGCGCTGGTATTGCTCCAGCACGTCCGGATGGGTTTGGACGATCGTGACCATATGCAGCAGCAGGTCGCCGAAATCTACCGCATTCAACTCTCGCAAACGGGTCTGATACTGAGCATAAAGCTCAATACCCTTGTTGTTGTAGGCCCCCGCGTCTGCGGCGGGCACCTTATCCGGTGTCAATGCGCGGTTTTTCCAATCGTCGATGATACTAGCCAGCAATCGTGCAGGCCAACGCTTGTCATCGATGTTCGCCGCCTGAGTTAGCTGTTTCAGCAGTCGCTTTTGGTCATCGCTGTCCAGAATCGTGAAGTTCGATTTCAGATCGACCAATTCCGCATGGCGGCGCAGCAACTTGACGCAGATCGAGTGGAACGTGCCCAGCCACGGCATCCCTTCAGCAGGCTGGCCCAGCAGGCGACCGACACGCTCTTTCATCTCACGCGCGGCCTTGTTGGTGAATGTCACCGAGAGAATCTCATTCGGACGGGCCCGCCCAGTGTTGAGTAAATGCGCGATCCGGGCCGTCAGAGCCTTGGTTTTGCCCGTCCCTGCCCCGGCCAACATCAGAACCGGGCCATCCAGATGTTCGACCGCGTCCCGTTGCGCCGGGTTCAGCTCATCCAGATAGGGTGACGGGCGCACGGCCATTGCCCGCGCCGACAACGATGCGCCCTCGAAGGCGTCCATTTCGTCAAAACTGCTCATGGGCCCAAACTACGCCGGAAAAGACCGAAGGGAAAGAGTTTGTTCACGGCTTGTTCACAGGCTTTTTGCCTCTGTTCGCATAAATCTTAAACATTCGCTTTGGCATGTTCCGGGCTGAGTTTACGCTCTGTCAAACTCCTCCGCACATCCTGTCCCTACCGATGTGGGAGAATGTGGACATGGACCGGGCTGGGACGGCAGGCATCAGCACAAGGCTAAAGACATTCATAATAACGACGATGCTGCTTGCGCTTACAGCGTTGGCAGGTTGGGGAATCTATGCCATCCCTGGTCCGGTCGTCGATCGTATGCTGGAATCCGATTTGCGCCATCGTGCCGTTCAGATGGGGCGCCAAGTCGAAAGCCAGCTGTATGATCTGCAGGTAAGTTTTGAACGGCACATTCTAAGTCAGCATGACCTAGCCTTTCTGGCTTTGCTGCCTGAAACCTCTGATATCTACAGATTCAAGCTATTCGACGCCTCCGGTCACGTGTTCTGGTCTACGCGCGAGTCTGATGTTGGAAGTGTGAACACAAAACCTTACTTCGCTGACGTCGTCGCGATGGGTAACTTGTTCTACAAACACGCCGAAAAACCGATTGCCGAGGTCGACTCGCTGGATGCCGACCAGCTAAAGGGTTCTGACACCAATACCCGTCACGTTGCTGAAATCTATGCGCCTGTGGTCCAGAACGGCCGGTTTCTTGGGGCAATCGAGTTTTATTCTGACATCACAGATGTAAGAAACCTGTTTATCAGCCGCGTGCGGCTTTCTCTGATCGTCGTCAGCACAGTGGTTTTGCTTGCCCTCATCACCGTGAGCCTTGTGGTTCATCGCACCAACCGCAAGCAATTGGGCGTATTGGAACTGCGCGCGCAGAAAGAACGCGCATTGATGGATGATCAACTCCGCCTCGCACGCGAGGTGCGTTTATTGGGTGAGTTGAACGAATGGCTGCAATCAAGCCGGTCTCTGGACGAGTTGTTCGATATGGTGTCGCGCTTCATGACCCACATTCTGCCCGAGGCAGAGGGAAGTGTTTATGTCTATTCCAACTCGCGCGATGTGCTGGATGGCTGCGCCAGTTGGAATGGCGGCGCACACAAAGCGCATATTCATCCCGAAGGATGCTGGGGTCTGCGAAGGGGGCGAACCTATGAATTTGGCGCATCCGAGATTGACTTTGTCTGCGAACACGCAGAGCCGCATGATGGACGGCCCTATTTCTGCTTTCCCATTCTGGCCCATGGGGAAACCGTAGGTCTGATGCATCTGCGTGCGCTTGAAGAGCGCGAGGCTTGCTTCCACAAAAGCCGCAAACTGGCACAGCTTTGCGCCGAACAGATCAGCATGGCGATTGCCAATGTCCGCATGCGCGATCAGTTACATGACCAATCGGTGCGTGACCCTCTGACCGGTCTGTTCAACCGCCGTCACATGACCGAAACGCTTCGGAAATCCATTAGCCGCAGTCAGCAGACTGGTGCAGCGCTGAGCTTGATTGCCGTGGACGTGGATCACTTCAAGAAATTCAACGACACACATGGGCATGACGCTGGTGACATGGTCCTGCGCGCGGTTGGGGCCGCGTTGGAACAGGGTTGTGACCGCGACGAGATGGCCTGCCGCATTGGTGGTGAAGAATTCATGCTGATCCTTCCAGACAACACCCCCGAAGACGCCATGACCCGCGCCGAACAGTTGAGGCAGGCGGTCGAGGCGGTCGCGGTCCGCTATGGTGAGAAGGCGTTGCCGCGTATCACGATCTCGGTCGGCGTAGCGCATTACCCGAAACATGGAACCATGCCTCAGGACCTTATGCGTGCAGCGGACGATGCGCTTTACGCCGCCAAGGACAAAGGACGCAATCAGGTTCAGGTGGCAAACAGTACCCGGAATCAGGTCACGCAACCTTCTGTTGAAAGTAACCAAAGGGATTCGGATGTAGCGTAAACCCCTTGCCGAATCGCGTGGCGGGTCGGATCAATCCGCATGGACCTGCACAGCACCTTTCCGGGCATTCCAGACCTGAAACGCCGCGCGCGTCGCCGCTTACCGCATTTCGTGTGGGAATATGTCGAAAGCGGGACTGGCACGGAAACGGCCCTTTTGCGCAACCGAACGGCGCTGGATGACGTCCGGCTGACGCCATCGATCCTGCACGGAGAATTGGAGTTTGATACGTCAAAGACGATTCTGAACCGCACCTGTTCTTTGCCCTGCGGCATTGCACCTATCGGGATGTCCGGACTGGTCTGGCCTAATGCAGAGCGTTTGTTGGCGCAGGCTGCCGCACAGGCGGGGATTCCCTATACCCTGTCGACCGTCGCAAGTCAGAGCCCCGAGGATCTGGCCCCGTATCTCGGACCAGATGCGTGGTTTCAACTTTATCCGCCACGGGATCCGGACATTCGTAAGGATATGCTGGACCGTGTACGCGCCGCCGGTTTTCGAACGCTTGTCCTGACGGTAGATGTTCCCGTTGCATCGCGCAGGGAAAGGCAAACACGCTCAGGCTTAAGACAGCCGCCAAAACTGACGCCGCGCTTGCTTGCACAGATCGCGAGGCGGCCAGCCTGGGCGATTGGAATGCTGCGCAGTGGCGCGCCGCACATGCGCACCCTGGATAAGTACATCGAAAATCCGGGCGATCTGCCGCCAACGGCGCATGTCGGATACTTGCTCAGGACCTCTCCGGATTTGGAATATGTCTCTTGGCTGCGCGACCACTGGGATGGGCCTTTGGTGATAAAAGGCATCCTTCGGCCCGAAGACACACACAGTCTGGAACAGGTTGGGGTGGACGCACTTTGGGTCTCGAATCACGGGGGTCGTCAGTTTGATGCAGCCCCCGGCAGCATAGAGGTTCTTCCAGCCATCAGAGCCGCCACCCGTCTTCCCCTGATCTTTGACAGTGGCATCGAAGGCGGGCTGGACGTTCTGCGCGCGCTGTCCTCAGGAGCAGACTTTGTCATGCTGGGGCGTGCTTTTTTGTACGGGTTAGCGGCACTTGGCGCACGGGGCCCAGCCCATGTCATCGACATTCTGCGGCAGGATCTGCACGCAAATATGGGGCAGATGGGTTTGGCAAATTTGTCTCAAATCGAGAGATAACGCTAAACATTTGATGCTGCAGCGCGGCATGACTATAAGGGCGCAGCGGCCAAAGGGCGTTTGCGAGCGGTAACATGCCGGTTCTACCCAGAAGAACGGATATACCTGCGCGTATTGTTTGCCCAATAAGACGCCCAAACACAAAAGACCGGGACCTACTATGACAGACTTCAACAAGATCCTGATCGCCAACCGCGGCGAGATTGCCATCCGCGTTATGCGCGCAGCAAACGAGATGGGCAAACGCACCGTCGCCGTTTATGCGGCAGAAGATAAGCTGGGCCTGCACCGGTTCAAGGCGGATGAGGCTTATCAGATCGGCGAGGGCATGGGTCCGGTCGCGGCCTATCTGTCGATCGACGAGATCATCCGCGTGGCCAAGCAATGCGGCGCCGATGCCATCCATCCCGGCTATGGCTTGCTGTCCGAAAACCCGGATTTCGTGGATGCCTGTGTGAAAAACGGCATCACCTTCATCGGCCCCAAAGCTGAAACCATGCGGGCGCTTGGCGACAAGGCCAGCGCACGGCGTGTCGCTATTGCGGCGGATGTTCCTGTCATTCCAGCGACCGAGGTTCTGGGCGATGACATGGACGCCATCCGCAAGGAAGCCGCCGAGATCGGTTATCCGCTGATGCTCAAGGCCAGCTGGGGCGGCGGCGGTCGGGGCATGCGCCCGATCCAGTCGGAAGACGAGTTGGAAGAAAAGGTGCTGGAAGGCCGTCGCGAGGCAGAAGCCGCTTTTGGCAATGGCGAGGGTTATCTGGAAAAGATGATCACCCGTGCCCGTCACGTTGAGGTTCAGATTTTGGGCGACAAGCATGGTGAGATCTATCACCTGTACGAACGCGACTGCTCGGTGCAGCGTCGGAACCAGAAAGTGGTTGAACGTGCCCCCGCGCCGTATCTGTCGGAAGAACAGCGTGCGGAAATCTGCGAACTGGGCCGCAAGATCTGCGCCCACGTGAACTACGAATGCGCGGGCACGGTCGAGTTCCTGATGGATATGGAAACCGGCAAGTTCTACTTCATCGAAGTGAACCCGCGCGTGCAGGTGGAACACACCGTCACCGAGGAAGTCACCGGTATCGACATCGTACAGGCGCAGATCCTGATTTCCGAAGGCAAGACTCTGGCCGAAGCCACCGGCGCTGCAAGCCAGGCGGATGTACATCTGAACGGCCACGCGTTGCAGACCCGGATTACGACCGAAGACCCTCAGAACAACTTTATCCCCGACTATGGCCGGATCACTGCCTATCGCTCGGCCACGGGCATGGGCATCCGTCTGGATGGCGGTACAGCATATGCAGGCGGCGTGATCACCCGGTACTACGATTCACTGCTGACCAAAGTGACGGCCTGGGCCCCAACGCCGGACAAGGCGATTCACCGGATGGACCGCGCCCTGCGCGAATTCCGTATTCGCGGCGTCAGCACCAATATCGACTTCGTGATCAATCTGCTGAAACACCCGACTTTCCTGTCGAATGAATACACCACCAAGTTCATCGACACGACGCCGGACCTGTTTGCGTTCAAGCGCCGCCGCGACCGGGGCACCAAGGTTCTGACCTATATCGCGGACATTACGGTGAACGGGCACCCCGAGACCAAGGATCGCCCCGAGCCGCGCGCCGACCTGAAAGAGGCCAAGCCCCCCGCGCAGAAGGCCGAGCCGCAAATGGGCACCCGCAACCTGCTGGAACAGAAGGGCCCGCAGGCCGTGGCCGACTGGATGAAGGCGCAACGTCAACTGCTGATTACAGACACCACCATGCGCGACGGGCACCAGTCTCTGCTGGCAACCCGGATGCGCTCGATCGACATGATCAAAGTGGCGCCGACCTATGCGGCCAACCTACCGCAGCTGTTCTCGGTCGAATGCTGGGGCGGTGCAACGTTTGACGTCGCCTATCGCTTCCTGCAGGAATGCCCGTGGCAGCGTTTGCGCGACCTGCGCGAGGCGATGCCAAACCTGATGACCCAGATGCTGCTGCGTGGCGCAAACGGGGTCGGCTACACCAACTACCCCGACAACGTGGTGCAGGAATTCGTGCGCCAGGCATCCAAGAATATCGACGTCTTCCGCGTCTTCGACTCTCTGAACTGGGTCGAGAACATGCGCGTGGCGATGGACGCTGTGGTCGAAAACGGAAAAATCTGTGAGGGCACCGTTTGTTACACCGGTGATATTCTGGACCCGGATCGCTCCAAGTACGACCTGAAGTACTATGTCGGAATGGCGAAAGAGCTGCGCGATGCAGGCGCACATATTCTGGGCCTCAAGGACATGGCGGGTCTGTTGAAACCGGCCTCGGCCAAAATCCTGATCCGCGCGCTGAAAGAAGAGGTCGGTCTGCCGATCCACTTCCACACGCACGACACGGCGGGTATCGCCAGTGCGACCATTCTGGCCGCGTCCGAGGCGGGTGTGGATGCCGTGGACTGCGCAATGGATAGCTTCTCGGGCAACACCTCGCAGGCAACCCTTGGCACTGTTGTTGAGGCCCTGCGCCACACCGACCGTGACACCGGCTTGGACATCAAGGCAATCCGCGAGATCAGCGATTATTTTGAAGCGGTTCGCGGTCAGTATGCGGCTTTCGAATCCAGCCTGCAGGCCCCGGCCTCCGAGGTCTATCTGCACGAGATGCCCGGCGGTCAGTTCACCAACCTCAAGGCGCAAGCGCGTAGCCTGGGTCTGGAAGAGCGTTGGCACGAGGTCGCCCAGATGTATGCCGACGTGAACCAGATGTTCGGAGACATCGTGAAAGTGACGCCGTCTTCCAAGGTAGTCGGCGACATGGCGCTGATGATGGTCAGCCAGGGCCTGACCCGCGAAGATGTGGAAAGCCCCTCGACTGACGTGGCCTTCCCCGACTCGGTCGTGGACATGATGCGCGGCAATCTGGGTCAGCCTCCGGGCGGGTTCCCGGAGACCATCATCAAAAAGGTTCTGAAGGACGAGGCCCCCAACACCCAGCGCCCCGGCAAGGACGTGCCTGCGGTCGATCTAGAAGCCACGCGTGCCGAACTGTCCAAGCAGTTGGAAGGCAAAGACGTCGATGACGAGGATCTGAACGGATACCTGATGTATCCCAAGGTGTTCCTGGACTACATGGGCCGCCACCGGATCTATGGCCCGGTCCGTACTCTGCCAACACGCATCTTCTTCTATGGCATGGAGCCGGGCGAAGAAATCACGGCCGAGATCGACCCCGGCAAAACGCTGGAAATCCGCTGTCAGGCGATTGGTGAAACCGATGAAAACGGCGAAGTCCGTGTGTTCTTTGAACTGAACGGCCAACCGCGCGTGATCCGGGTGCCGAACCGGATGGTTGCTTCAAGCACACAAGCCCGGCCCAAAGCCGAAGTCGGCAACCCCAACCATGTCGGAGCCCCGATGCCGGGTGTTGTGGCCACAGTCGCCGTGACTGCCGGCCAACAGGTCAAAGAAGGCGACATGCTGTTGACCATCGAAGCGATGAAGATGGAAACCGGCATCCACGCTGAACGCGACGCAACGGTCAAGGCCGTTCACGTCCAGCCCGGCGGCCAGATTGACGCTAAGGACCTGCTGGTCGAACTGGAATAACCGGTTTAGCATTCTAAGCTTACGAGGGCCGCGCGGGGAACCGGGCGGCCTTTTTCTATGTCGGGAAGGAGACGCACTGTGCTTTCGATCACTCCGATCTATGCGGCCCTGATCGCAATCCTTTACGTGGCGCTCAGCGTCAAAGTGATTCTGCAGCGTCGCAGCGACAAAATCTCGGTCGGGGATGGCGGCAGCAAGATGATGATCAAGGCGATACGGACGCATTCCAATTGCGCCGAATACGCGCCCATCGGCCTTTTGCTGGTCGCGATGGTTGAGTTGCAGGGCGCGGGTGGCTTGCTTGTGCATCTGCTGGGTCTGATGTTGCTGGCCGGACGTCTGTTGCACGCTTACGGGTTTGGCAGAACCCCGCAAATCATCATCCTGCGACAGGTCGGAATGGGGCTGACGTTCACTTCGATATTGATCGCTGCCATTGCGAATCTGGGTTTAGCACTCTGATCATTTACGGGATCAACTGGCCAAAACTCGCGTATCGACCGCCGGAGCTTGAAGCAGAATCGGCTCAATCTCTGCCACCCTGTTTTCGTCCTGCGTGCAGATCACCGTTGTCAACACGATCAAAGCCGCCAACAATGCCATTTTAAGGTCTGCTGTATTCGCCATTTCCTTCACTTAGCCCCTCTTGTTTTGTGATGCTCTGAAAATAGAACGCTTCAGGATCGAATTTCCGTCGAAAGATTTTTCCGCTTTTTTGTGTTTTTCCGCTTGCAGCGCCGCGTGGGAATTTATACATCCCTCCTCACTCAACGGCGCGGGCGTAGCTCAGGGGTAGAGCATAACCTTGCCAAGGTTAGGGTCGGGCGTTCGAATCGCCTCGCCCGCTCCATTGAGAGGTCTTTGGACCACATATGTATCTGATGCGGGCGTAGCTCAGGGGTAGAGCATAACCTTGCCAAGGTTAGGGTCGGGCGTTCGAATCGCCTCGCCCGCTCCAGATACAAAACTCTCTCAACATGCTGGTTCTTTGCACCGCGGTGCGTCATTCTGATCGCATTACGCAATGCAGGATTACCTTATGTCTGATTACACCATTCGCTCCCTCACCGCCGCCGAAGTCCAGCACGCCGTGGATTGGGCCGGTCGCGAGGGATGGAACCCCGGCGTGCATGACGCCGAGTGCTTTCGGCCAACAGACCCGGACGGGTTTTTGGGCGGTTTTCTGGATGGAGAGATGATTTCCTCGGTCTCGGCAGTGAATTACAACGCCGATTTCGCGTTTCTGGGCTTTTACATCGTTAAACCCGAGTTCCGGCATCATGGTCACGGGCTCGAGATTGCGCAGCACGCGCTTGCTCATTGCAGCGGTCGTAACATGGGTCTGGATGGGGTTGTCGAGCAACAGGACAATTATCGCAAGTCAGGCTTTACCTTCGCGTATAACAACTACCGATTTGCCGGAACAAAAACGCGGATGCTGGCGAAGCTGGGTACATCGTCGAATGATCACGTCACGGATCTGAGCAGCGCATCAAATGAACTAAAAGCCTATGACCGCGACATGTTTCCCGCTGCACGTGATCTGTTCCTTGAAAGCTGGCTCAGCGCATACAGTCACGTATCGAAGGTCTATTCCGACAATGGCAGAATCCGAGGCTACGCGACGCTGCGCCCTTGCCTCACCGGGTACAAGGTTGGCCCGCTGTTTGCGGATAATGCCGACATTGCAAAGGCTTTGTTAGCAGCTCTGCTGACCACGATTCCCGAAGACCACAACGAGCATGAGGTTTTTGTGGACATGCCACAGCCGAACACTCAAGCCTTTGCTTTGGCCGATGAACTTGGGTTGGGCAAAGTGTTCGAAACGGCCCGCATGTATTCCAGTCACCAGCCGGATATCGACCTTGACCGTGTTTTTGGCGTGACGACGTTTGAGTTGGGCTAAAACGCCTTGAACGTCATGGTGGTCAGCGATCGTTCTATATTGGGAATCACCAGCAGGTGTTCGTTGATGAAATGGCCGACATCCTCGGATTCCGGGATGTAGAGCTTCAGAAGCAGGTCATATTCGCCGCTGGTGGAATACAGCTCGGAATGAATTTCGCGCAGGGCGATTTCTTCGGCCACCTTGTAGGTGGTGCCGGGTTTGCAGCGGATCTGGATGAAAACGCAGGTGGACATGGTGTGACCCCATCGGTTCGTGTTGCTAGCAAGCTGACACGGGGCAAAGCCGGGCGCAATCCCCTGCAACAGTTTGGCCTGAATGCAACCTACGGTCTGGATAAGGCAACCCAACCCCGTCTATAAGCGCGCCTGTAGCAAAAGGAATTCGCCCATGCGCAGCGCTTCGATCAGCCGCAAGACCGCCGAAACCGAGATCACAGTGCAGGTCAATCTGGATGGCACCGGCACCTATGACAACCAGACCGGTGTTGGCTTTTTTGACCATATGCTGGATCAGCTGGCGCGCCATTCGCTGATCGACATGACAATCAGCGCCAAGGGCGATTATCACATCGACGACCACCACACAGTCGAAGATACCGGCATCGCGCTGGGTCAGGCACTGACACAAGCTTTGGGCGACAAGAAAGGCATCCGCCGTTATGGTGAATGCCATCTGCCCATGGACGACGCGCAGGTACGCTGCGCGCTGGATCTGTCGGGACGTCCGTTCCTGATCTGGAATGTAGACCTGCCGACGCAGAAGTTCGGCACGTTCGACACAGAGCTTGTGCGCGAGTTCTTTCAGGCCCTCAGCACCCATGGTGGCATCACCCTGCACGTCGACCAGTTGCACGGCTTCAACAGCCACCACATTGCCGAAGCGGCTTTCAAAGCTGTCGCGCGTGCGCTGCGCGATGCGGTCGAAACAGATCCCCGCAAGGCGGATGCAATTCCGTCGACCAAAGGCGCGCTGTAAATGCTGACTGCCATTATCGACTACGAAAGCGGCAATCTTCACTCGGCAGAAAAAGCCTTTCAGCGCATGGCGCAAGAGGTCGGCGCCGGTGAGGTTGTTGTGACCTCGGACGCCGATGTTGTCGCCCGGGCAGACCGTTTGGTTTTGCCCGGAGATGGAGCCTTTCCCGCCTGTGCAGCTGAACTGCGTGGACATAAGGGCATCTATGACGCGATGGTCGAAGCGGTTGAACAGAAAGGTCGCCCGTTTCTGGGAATTTGCGTTGGCATGCAACTGATGGCGACTAAGGGCCACGAATACAGCGAAACCGAGGGTTTGGGCTGGGTTGCGGGCGATGTTGTTCGAATCGAGCCTTCGGATCCAACCCTGAAAGTTCCCCATATGGGCTGGAACGATCTGGTCGTGGAAAGCGAACACCCGGTATTCGATGGGGTGAAATCCGGTGATCACACCTATTTCGTCCACTCCTACCATTTTCGTGTGAACGATCCGGCACAGCGGCTGGCTTACGTGGACTATGGGCAAGAGGTCACGGCCGTGATTGGCCGCGACACGATGGTTGGGATGCAGTTCCACCCCGAGAAAAGTCAGGACGTTGGTCTGCGTATGCTGGGTAACTTCCTGACCTGGACCCCCTGAGGGTTACTGAACCCGCGTCCAGGTCTGGCCCCGACAGATCAAACCACCAGCCACGCATCCCTTGACGGTCAGCTTGTTCTGGCCGTCCAGCGACATTTTCGAGTTGTAGGTCTTGTCACGATCCGGGGCCCAGATCTTGCCATTGTCATAGGCGCCACCACCTTCGGGGACCATGTCCCAGATGATCTGTTTGCCCAGGTTCTCGTATTCCAATTGCTGATTACCGTCCGCATCAAAGGCACTGTCGATAGTGCCGCAGATGGCGCTGCCGCATTCAGAAATCGTAACGTGCAAATAGCCGCCTGTGTCACCCGGCGCAGTCTTCCACAATCCGTCGACGGGATCTGCTGCCAAAGCGCCGGTCGCAAGAAGCGACAAACCCGCTGCGAAAATAAATTTCTTCATCATTTTCTCCCTGTTTTGAGGGCAGTCTGACCCGCCAATGTTCAACGGGCAAGAATGACCCAGCGTCGCGTTGCATCCCCTGCCCTGCCTGTGCGATATCCCGCGCGTGTAACACAGATATAGGGCCGCTCGACATGATCCTCTACCCAGCCATCGATCTCAAAGACGGCCACGCCGTGCGCCTGCTGCGCGGTGAAATGGACAAGGCCACTGTGTTCAACGAAGACCCAGCCGCACAGGCTCGTGCCTTTGTCGAGGCCGGATGTGAGTGGTTGCATCTGGTGGATCTGAATGGTGCGTTTGCAGGCGAACCCGTCAACGCAGCCCCGGTCGAGGCGATTCTCAAAGCTTGCGACGTGCCTGCTCAGTTGGGTGGTGGTATCCGGGACATGGCCACCATCGAAACCTGGATCGACAAAGGTCTGGCCCGCGTGATTCTGGGGACGGTAGCGGTCGAAAACCCGGATCTTGTGCGCGAAGCGGCCAAAGCCTTCCCCGGCAAGGTCGCCGTGGGCATTGACGCACGCAACGGGATGGTGGCAACCAAAGGTTGGGCCGAGGAGACAGATGTGCAAGTCACCGATCTGGCCCGCAGCTTCGAAGACGCAGGCGTCGCTGCAATCATTTATACCGATATCAACCGCGACGGCGCGATGCAGGGTCCGAACATCGAGGCCACCGCAGCGCTGGCCGAAGCCGTGTCTATCCCGGTCATCGCCTCGGGCGGCGTCAGCTCTCTGGAAGACCTGATTGCTTTGCGCGATTGCGGTGTCGAGCTGAACGGCGCGATCTCGGGTCGGGCGCTCTATGATGGCGCGATTGACCTGGCCGAGGCCATTCGCGCCCTGAGTTGAGTTACTGCGCGGCGGCAGCGGTTAATTTGGCCAAAGCGCCGCGCATCTTTTCGATGACGGGTGACTTTTCAACCTCATCCAGTTCATCCATCGTCTCTTTGGGGTCTTCATAGGCCAGCCAAACCTGACCGTTGGCATCTTCATACGCTTGCACCTTAAGCGGCAGGAACAAACCGGCACGTGGGTCTATCTGCATCGCGGGTGTGCCCAGTGCAGGATTGCCAAAAATCAGCACCTGATTGGCGGGAATGGGCGTACCGACCTTTTCCGCACCAGCTGCGTGGTCAATGCGGGCGAACACGGTGGCACCGGCATTGCCGACCGCCGCTTCCAGCGCATCCAACGCCTCGGCGACGGATTTATCCGTTTGAACTTTGATGATGTCATCAGCCATGGCGGACAGCGCGCCTCCGAACGAGAGAATTGAAGCAAGTATCAGTGTTCGCATATCGGATTTCCTTTTGTGAAATTCACCCCAATTGTCTCAAGTTTCAGAATTCTCACAATCACAAGTCTGGCATCGGCAAAGCTTTGCCGGATTATGAACGCCAGATTTACCATCAAATTCGAAAACAATCCGGGCGAAAGTCCAACATTTCACCCACTCAAGCCCCAATTCAGCCGGAATTCGCGCCTAATTTACGCCTCAAACGATCCAATTCAGGTGGCGCGCGTGAGTTTTTTCAGCATTGATGTCCCGAACACATCCAGATTCAAAACCGCGACGGTTGCGATCTTCTGTGCGGCGATCTTTACAAGCGCGAGCTTGTTGTTCTTTGTGCAGCCCCTGTTTGCCAAATTGGTCCTACCCAAGATCGGGGGCGCACCGGCAGTCTGGACGACGGCGATGCTGTTTTTTCAGATCGTTCTGATTCTCGGCTACGTCTATGCGCACCTTTTGACAAAATACCTGCCGCTGCGCTGGCAGATCATTACACATTTCGCCTTTTGGGTCGCAGCGCTGACCTTCCTGCCGCTGTCCACCAGCGATAGCTGGAGCTACGACGCCTCGACTTCGACCGCGCTGCAAACGCTCGGCTTGTTTGCCATGGGCGTCGGTGTGCCGTTTGCGGTTCTGTCTGCAAACGCGCCTTTGCTGCAGGCCTGGTACGCCAAATCGGGCGGTCCGTCGGCCGATGATCCCTATTTCCTGTACAGCGCCAGCAACGTCGGATCCTTACTGGCGCTACTGGCCTTCCCTCTGGTCGCTGATCCGTTCTTCGGGGCAGTTGAAATCAGCTTTGCATGGTTGATCGGATTCGTCCTTTTCGGGGCGCTATTGCTTGGTAGCGGGTTGTTCGCATTGCAAGGGTCTCGGCAGGCCGAAACTTCAATGCACGCCACGCTCAAAACCAGTTTTCCGCCTCTGAAACAGATCGCAGTCTGGGTGTTTGTTGCTTTCATCCCCTCGTCTTTGATGTTGTCCTTCACGACACGGGTCAGCACGGATCTTGGCGCACTCCCACTGATCTGGGTTGTTCCGTTGGCGGTTTACATCCTGTCCTTCGTCATTGCCTTCGCCAAATGGAAACACTTGACCTTGGATGCATTGAACCTGCCAATGCTCGCTGCGCTGGCTGTTGGCGTCGTGCTGGTGTCCAAGGTGGTCAGCGAACATGACGCACCTGTGGTCATCCTGCTCTACGTCCCTGTTCTGTTCATCGTTGCACTCTTCGCACACCGCTTGCTCTACGACATGCGCCCGTCAGCCGAGCAATTGACGGTGTTCTACATCGCCCTGTCCGTGGGCGGTGCGATCGGCGGGTTGTTCAACTCGATTGTTGCACCACTTGCCTTCACCCGAGAGCTTGAGGCGCCGATCACTATGATTCTGGCAGGGGGATTGTTCCTTGTCCGAGCACCGGTTTTTGCGTTGCGCCATGTCATCATTGGCGTCGCGGCCAGCGTATTCATCCTCGTCATCGCAGGTGCAACTCGCAACGTTGCCGCCCTGAGCGAGGACCTCCCTCGCGCAGGCGCGCTGTTCGTACTGATCTTTGCAGTCCTGTATCTGTTCCGGACTCAAGCCCTGCGCATCCCGGTCGTACTTGCCATCGTTTTGCTGCCAGCCTTCGCAGTCAAAAACGATCCGGTGTTCGAAGATCGCAGCTTTTTTGGTGTGCATTCGGTCTATTCCAGCGCTGGCTACCGCGTTTATAAAAACGGCACAACAGTGCACGGGTGGCAGCGCGAATCCGAATACGGCACACGGCCAACGCCGCTGTCTTACTATCATCCCGAAGGCCCGATGGCGCAGGTGATCACTTCTGAGTTTGGCAAACAATCTGACAGCATCGGCATTGTGGGGCTGGGCACAGGTGCGCTGGCCTGTTACCGCCAACCCGGCCAAAATTGGGATTTCTTCGAGATTGACGCAACCGTCGATCAAATTGCGCGCGATCCGTCCCTGTTCACCTACCTGTCTGAATGCACACCCGATTCAGAAACGCATCTGGGCGACGCCCGGATCGTGCTGGAACAAAAGCCGTTTGCCTTCGATATCCTTGTTCTGGATGCCTACAGTTCAGACGCGATCCCTCTGCACTTGATCACGCAGGAGGCGGTCGAGATGTATACGCGTCGCCTGAGTGAAGACGGAGTTCTGGTGTTCCACATCACCAACCGCTTTTACGATCTGGTACCGCCGTTGGCGCGAATCGCCGACAGCCTGAACCTGACAGCAGCGCATCAGCGGCTGGCCGTGGGCGAAGAGCAGGTTGAAACCGGGGCCGCCACCAGCAGTGTTGTAATCCTGAGCCCCGACGCAACCCGGATTGACGGTTTCGTGCAGGGTGGGAACTGGCGAATTGTCGAGACCGACGGCGCACAACCCTGGACCGACGACAAGGCCAACCTGCTTTCGGCGCTCAAGCTGCTGAAGGAAGGAGACAGCTAAAGCGGTCCTTCCTGCCACGATAATCCGGGCCATAGGCGTCAAAACGTCTGTGGCATCACCGGCGCTTTGCCGGTAAAGGTCCGGCAACAAAGGACGCCCAGATGCTGAAAACCCGGATCATCCCCTGTCTTGATGTTGCTGACGGCCGCGTGGTCAAAGGCGTGAACTTCGTAGGTCTGCGCGATGCAGGCGACCCCGTGGAATCTGCCAAAGCGTATGATGCTGCCGGAGCGGACGAAATCTGCTTTCTGGACATCCACGCAACGCACGAAAACCGCGGCACAATGTTCGATGTGGTGCAGCGCACGGCTGAACAGTGCTTTGTGCCATTGACAGTGGGCGGCGGCGTGCGCACCAAGGATGATGTGCGTGCTCTGTTGCTGGCGGGGGCGGATAAGGTCAGTTTCAACTCGGCAGCCGTCGCCAACCCTGATGTGATCGCCGAGTCGGCAGATCAATTCGGAAGCCAATGCATCGTTTGCGCCATCGACGCCAAGACCGTCAGCCCCGGCAAGTGGGAGATTTTCACCCACGGTGGACGCAAGCCCACCGGTATTGATGCAGTCGAATTTGCCAAAACAGTTGTTGCCAAAGGCGCCGGGGAAATCCTTTTGACCTCGATGGATCGCGACGGCACTAAGGCAGGCTTCAACCTGCCCCTGACCCGCGCCATTTCCGACGCGGTGAATGTGCCGGTGATCGCCAGCGGAGGTGTCGGCACTCTGGACCATCTGGTCGAAGGTGTCACCAAAGGCGGTGCAAGCGCCGTACTGGCTGCTTCGATCTTCCATTTCGGCGAATACACCATCCGCGAGGCCAAGGAACACATGGCCGCTGCGGGCATTCCCATGAGGCTGACATGAGCATTCTGCACGATCTGGCCGCCACGATTGAAGCCCGCAAACAGGCAGACCCGGACTCGAGCTGGACGGCCAAGCTGCTGGCCAAAGGCCCCGAGAAATGCGCCGAGAAGTTTGGCGAAGAAGCCGTTGAGGCGATCATCGAGGCCGTCAAGGACGACAAAACCAAGCTGACCTCTGAGGCGGCTGATGTTCTGTATCACCTTCTGGTCATGCTGGCGGCGCGGGACGTGGCGCTGGATGATGTCCTGACCGAACTGGCACGTCGTCAGGGCATCAGCGGCATAGCCGAAAAGGCATCCCGCCCCAAAGGGTAGCGTACGGGTTCCAAGCCGCTGTTTGGGAAGCTATACTCGGGCGTCAGATTGGCAGGCCGAGGGCGCGACATGATCCGAGTTTTGATGCTTGTGGCAACGCTGGCCATTACTGCGGCCTGCTCTGCTCCACCGCCCTCGACCGGGGATGAGGTTCAACGCTTGGCAACTCAAATCCAAAGCTTGGGACCTGATATAGATCCTGACGAAGCCCAACGCGCGGCGCAAGTCGCTTATGCCTACACCGCGCAACTTGTCGATGAATACCAGATCACCGACCCGCCATTGATCCACAATACCAAAGTCAACAAGGGCCTGCGCCCGCGCGGCTTATGCTGGCACTGGGCCGAAGACATTGAGCGTCGCCTGAATCAGGAAAACTTTCAAACGCTAGAGATGCACCGCGCCATCGCCAATGCCGACAACCCGTTTAGGATCGACCACAGCACGGCAATCATCAGCCGCAAGGGGGAATCGCTGTATGACGGTGTTGTGCTGGACCCGTGGCGCTATGGTGGGGTGTTGTTCTGGTCCCCGCTGGTCGAGGACACCCGTTACGAGTGGGTGCCACGCGACGTTGTGCTGGAGAAGCGGCGACTGGAACAGGTGGCCCGGCTGAAACCGTACCAGCCGACGACGCCCTAAAGCTTGGACGAGATTATCCCGGTCGAAAACCCGCCCATGCGCAATTCGCCAAACAGGCGTTGATACTCGATCTTGGGGCAACGGTTCATCACCACCTCCACACCACGAGCTTCGGCCTTAGCCGCTGCTTCGGGGTGTTCGACACCGATTTGCATCCAGATTGTGCTGAGAGAAGGAAAGGCTGCCAATGCTTCGTCAACAATAGGCGGCACAGCCTCGGACCGCCGGAAAATGTCCACCATGTCCACATGCTCGGCAATATCTGAAAGGCTGCCACGCACCGTCTGACCAAACAGTTCCTTGCCTGCATGTCCCGGATTGACGGGGATCACATCGAACCCTTTCAGCGACAGATAGCGCGCCACATAAAAGCTGGGCCGCACAGGGTTCATTGACACGCCGACAACGGCAACCGTTTTGGTCCGTTGCAGAATGGTCTTGAGGTGCTGATCGGAATAGTCTGGCATGCCCTATCCTTAACAGGGTTCCCAAAAGAAAAAAGCGCCCAAGAAAGCTTGGGCGCCAGTTGTTGGAACGAGGGACAGTGAAATGACCCGCGGCAGTTCCGTTCCGCGGTCACTGTGACATTTAGGCATGAGTTGGACAAAAAAAAGAGGGCGCGCGCATTTTTGTGATGACTTTTCACAATTAGCTGATTCTTGCCTACTTCTGATACAAGATCACCGGCCAGTTTTCTTCTGCCATTTCAATGTATTCCGCCCTGTCCTGCCGCCACATTACTTCGACCTGAGGTGAATGCGTCAGGTACAGCCGGCCATCGACAACCTGCCACGCGTTGGGGTCGGTGCTTTTCAGGACGCCTTTGGCCATCGCGTAAGAACAATACCCGCCAAACTGCGGGGCAAAGGCGCGCGGGTTGCTTTCAAAACGCTCGCGGTTTTCGGCAGACGAAAAGTGCCATTTTGCCCCTTTCCACATAACCGCGTTTTCCGGGGCACCCATCACAGGCGTCGTGCCTTCGAAATAGGTCACAGGATCATACCCGGCCAATGCCACACCTTCAGTAGCGAAATAGACAGGCTTGTCCTGCGCAAAAGCGGCAGAAGCGAGGAAAAGGGCGCTTAGCGCGCCAAGTATGGTACGTCGGATCAGCATCGTCATGTCAGAATCTGCGTTCTTGAGAGTATCAAGATGCAAGTTTTCACGGACAACGGAAGCCCTGTTGACAAGGATGTGATCGAGTTTCAACGCCAGGGAGATCAGTCAAAAATATCTTCAATCACGTCCCAAGCTTCGTCGAACACGCGCGAGAACATGCTCTTTTTCTTCTTTTTTCGTTTCGCCTTTGGAGGCACCACATGAGACACCGCAGGTCGCGCCGGTTTGGTCTTCCCAGCCTTGCGCTTAGGAAGCATCTTCAAATCATGCAGCGGCGCACCGCAGCTTGAACAACTAAGCTCGTGCCGCTCTTTTCCCTTCAGGACCAGAGCCGCTCGGGTCCCGCAATAGCAGCAGGTGGCGATTTTGGATGGGCCGGAAATGACGCTCTCCTTCGATCAGGGACGAGATGCATATAAGGCGATTGCCGCCGCATTTGAGACATTCAGTGACCCAAACCCACCCGCTGCGTCAATTTTCACCAACTGATCCACGGTTTCTTTGGTCTTCTGCCGCAAACCCGGGCCTTCCGCGCCAAGCACAAGCGCCACGGGGCGATCACGTCCCTCGCTCAGCGCGCCTTCGATCGTCACCTCGGCTTCGCCGTCCAGCCCAAGTACCAGAAAGCCCATGCCCTGAAGCTCAATGATCGCGTCCGCAAGATTACGTACCCGCAGGTATGGCTGACGCTCCAGCGCACCACTGGCGGTTTTGGCCAGCGCGCCCGTTTCCGGTGCGGAATGGTGGCGGGTGCCAATCACAGCGCTGGCCCCCAGAACTTCGGCCGAACGCAGAATCGCCCCAACGTTATGCGGATCCGTCACGCGATCCAGCAGGATGACGCGCGGGTTTTCCCGACCGATACAGTTTTCAGCCAGACCGCCCCAATCCAAGGGCTTGACCTCAAGGGCCGCCCCCTGATGGACTGACCCCGCATCGATGGGCGCGGAAAACTTGCGCGGGTCAACCATCTCGGCATCGATCCCTGCAAAATCAATCGCTTCCGATAACTTGTCACGCGCATTGCGTGTCACGATCAGGCGCAATTTCTGACGATTTGGGTTCATCAAAGCATCCCGCACCGCATGCAAGCCGAACAGCCAGACGGTTTCGGCAGCGGCCGCTTTGCGCGCCTGTTCCTTTTCGACGACCCATTTGGGTTTCTTCATTTTATGGGCCTCCGGGCCGAGAATTCGGTTTCCTGCGCCAAAGCGGAATTTTCCTGTTGACGCTCCTTTGGTGCGCTAGTAATCACGCCTCCACGTCAGGTGCAACGCCTGACAGTGGGCGACAGGCCGCAAGGTGTGGCAGGGGACTGTAACTCCCTCGCGGAGACGCACGCCTGGTTCGATTCCAGGGTCGCCCACCATCTTCCAAAAATGTGTAATCCAATGCAACCTGCTGTTAATTCGGCAGGGTTTCCCATTCCTGTACAACCGCACCATCCCGTACAGCCAGCACTGTGCCAAATTGGTTCAACACCGCCTCGCTTTGTGTCGGACGCAGCAAGGCAATATCGCCGGGTTGTACAATACTTGATGTCGGGCCTGTCCAGACCTCCTGATTGCTAGATCGACCGAAGATTGAGGAATAGGAAAAACCCTCAGGGTAGATCGGCTGTGCAAGGTAATGCCCTCCGAAAACAGCAACGTCCGTCTTGCGTCGCGGCAGAAACTCCAACCCGGGCAAAGCATTGCCGGGCATGGTCTTGAGTATTGGCGTCGCGATGAATGCTGCAGCCTGAAAAGCCGCTGTCGAGCGATGGTCGAAATCCGACGGCTTGACCAGAACCGAACCAAAGGCGACCTCGGTTGCGGAACCTGTTGAGCCATAGGTTTGAAAGGTCAGGCTGCCACCAGTGTTCAAACACAACCCGGCCCCATTTTCGGGCAAAGCTGCCACGGCCAGACGATAGATCTCGGCACAGCGCCGCTCGGCTCGGGCTCTGAGGACAGAAGGCAGTTTTGCCAGATGCGCCTCATACCCCATCACGCCGCTCAACCGCGCCAGCGGGTGTGCGACGATCGTTTTTGCCACACTGGAAACCTGATCCGCGCTCAGACCACCGCGATGCAAGCCAATGTCTAATTCAAGCGACAAACGCAAAGCCAAGCCGGTCTGATCCGCGAGCGTCAGATAGTCCTGCAAGCGTTCTGGGGTGTCGATCAGCCATTGCACCCGATCAGCGGCATCGGGGTATGCCTGAAGCACACGCGCGGCAGAACCAACGGGCAAAGGCTTACCGATCAGGTGATCGGTGCCGCCTTCAACTTGCAACAAAGCGGTCAACATTGGTTCTGAGAACGTCATAAGCCCCGAAGTTGGGATCAGACCCCGGATTTGATCCAAAAGCGGCAAGCAAGGCAAAGATTTAGCAACCAGCCGCTTCTCAAGCCCGGCGTCAACACCGGCCACTGCCATCGCGCAATTGGACTCGAGCCGGTTCAGGTCAATTGCTACGACCGGATGATCCACACCATAGTTTTGTAGCGATTGCGACAGACGGGCGACATACGGGTCGTTCATGGCTGAAACAGCTTCGCCAAGGCAGGTGTCATGAACTTGCCCTGCGGATCAAGCTGTTCACGCAAGGCGCAGAAACGGTCGAAATCGGGGTAAAGGCCGGATAGTTCCCGGTATGTCAGGCTGTGCATCTTGCCCCAATGCGGGCGGCCGCCGGCCTCGACAAAAAGCGGTTCCAGCGCGTTGAAATAGCGACTGTGATCCTCATCCGCATCCGTGTGAATAGCAACAGAGATACGCGGGCCGCCCTGAAACGGCGAAAGGCACGCAGTGTCGCCTGCGGTCTGTCGTACCTCAATGGGGAAATAGATGTCCTTGTGGTCCTGTTCCAGACGGCGGAACACCTCAGCCAGCACGTCGCTGGCGACCTCAGGGGGCAGGTGATACTCCATCTCTTTGAAGCGGATATGCCGGTCACTGCATAAAACCCGCCAGCTTTCGCCTATGTAATCTTCGTCCGATTGCGCCATCGTCAAAAGTCTGAGCAACGCTGAACGCAAACCACCGCTGAACCGCCCGGCGTTGCGGGCCAGTTTCAGAACCTTGACCGCCAGCATATCCAGATCACGCGGGGCCTTGGTTTCGGGCGCGTCGAACACTGAATGGCGAAGTTCGACGGCCTTGCCTGTGAAAGGAATGTAGAAAAATTCGAAGTTTCGGTTCTCAGCCCAGTTCTTGTGCATGTTCAACAGGCACTCCGGCAAATCGGTCAGCGTGACCTGACGGCGCAGATTGTACTTGGGCACTACATTGATGCGGGCTTCGGTCAGAACACCCAGCAACCCAAGCGTTACCTGTGCCATGTCCAAAGGAATATCGGCTGACGTTAAGGCCTCACCGCTTGCACCGACAAAGCGCGCATCCGTGATTTCTGCGGCAAGACAGGGCAGTTCACGCCCTGTGCCATGGGTCGCGGTCGAAACCGCCCCAGCCAGCGATTGGGTATTGATGTCGCCAAGATTACGAAAAGCCAGCCCCCGGTCAGCCAAAGCAGGAGACAGATCGCGCAGACGCGCGTTGGCGTTCACCCAGACCTGCCCGTCCTCAGCCGCACCGATGGTCGGTGCCTCAAGTTGCGACAGGTCCAGAATACGCTCGGCCCCTGCCACAATAGGTGTGAAAGAATGGCCAGCGCCAACGACCCTCAGGGTCTGAGGCGACATCACAGCGCGTCGCAACGCATCCAGTGTTGTCGGGCGCATGACCGCAGTATTTGTATTCTCGTTTCCTGCCCAGTTTGACCACATTCAGCTCATCCTCCGTGTTCCGAGGATTGCAGCCCGAAGTCAGCGAAACAAGGCAGGGAATCAGCGTGTTACGTGACGTGACTTGGTTTAGGCCGCATTGGCCTGCTGCGCGTTTACGCGTTCGAACCAAGCAACGATTGCGCTCAGGTCCGAGTCTAGCTGTTCCGCATCACCACCTGTGAAGTCCTGAAACTTCTCACTGTTCAGACCGTTCACACCGACCAGCACTGGAATGTCCTGCGCCAATGCTTCAGCGATCACCGGGCGAAACCCGCGGCCATCAGCTTCGTGCTTGCCGAACTTGTTGATGATCAACAGCTGTGGCGCGTCAGCGAGCGACGACGTTACATATCCAACCGCCTGCTCCAGCGCCGCCGGATCCAGACGGCAACCGCGCGACTGTGTTCCCAGCGATTGCGAAATGCGGATGGTCTCTCCTTCGGGCAGCACGCGCACATCCATATCGCATTTGCTGCTGTCCGCACATTCGGTGTTGGTTTGAACAACGCCCGCCAATTTCGCGCCCGAAGCCAGCAGGTGTTCTGCAACAGCGCTTAACAGGCGATCAGTGGCACCGCGATCGGTGGTGGTGACATAGGCCAGATTCATCTAGGACCTCTTGTTTTTCATTGCGACATCTCAAATAGCACGCTCAGGTGCGTCCGACCACTCCCCCACCTAAGGAAGCGGAGACAGGCCGATCACAGGTGCGTGCAGGTGAAGAAGAACCGCATAAGCGGCCAGTGCGGACAGCCAAACCCAGGGGCGCGGCCAAGGACGCGGCGCGCGGAGTGAAAAGCGCGCAGTATTTCGCGCCAAGCGGACCCATTCCATGCCCATTTCGCTCTGTTTGCGGCGGTCGATCAAGACCATGCCCATGGCCGCGAAACCGGCAAACAGGCCAAACAGGATGACATGCGACAGGCTGCCATTGGTCAGCAAATGCGCCAACGCCCACAACATCAGTGCGGCAAGGACCGGATGGCGGGTGGTGCGCAGGATACCGGGCTGCTCTGGATCAAAAGGTCGATCACCCAGCCCGCCAAAGGAGAACGGGTTCTGAATGATGATCCCCGCAAGGGTCAGCCAGCAGACAACTGGCATGATCAGGACTGGCACCCAACGCAAGACGGTAAACGGTGGGATGACCTCAACATAAGGGGCGTTCGCTGCCGCGGTGATCAGCCACGCCAACACGGCGAGTGACAGGATCGAATATCCAGCGAAGTACCCGCGTTGTCCCAGCGTACCGATTAACCACCCGCGCACGGCAGGCCGCACGGGAATTGCGTGGCTGAGAAGAAACGCGACAAGCGCTGCAAGGAAAAGAACCCAACCGGTCATGGTGATCTCCGAACGTGTTGTGACCGGTCTAGATCAGGATGGCGGTGGGTTCCTTGTCCGAAATCAAGTTTTGCGCGGGGGCGGACATGCCGCCCCTGCTCCGTATTAAAGGCCAAGTGCGGCGCGGCGTTCTTCGGCAAAGCCCTGCACGATGCGGTCTGCGATCAGTGCCAGAATCGCCATCGCAGCCCCGGCCGAGATCCCCAGCCCGACATCCGCCTGACCCAGCGCCAGATAGATCGACTGACCCAAGCCAGTGGTCCCGATCAATGCCGCGATGACCAGCATTGCAAAGGCGTAAAGGATGGTCTGGTTCAGCCCCAGAAGAATGGTTGGCGCGGCATAGGGTGCACGCACGTCCCGCATGATCTGCCACTCGGTTGCGCCACTGGAAATCGCGGCTTCCATCATTTCCTCTGGCGTGTTGACGAGCCCGTGCCGCGTGTAACGGATCATCGGGACAATCGCGTAGGCACAAATTGCGAGGAACGCCGAGAACTCGCCGATCTGGAACACCATCAGCACGGGGATCAGGAACACGAACAATGGAATCGTCTGCAGCATGTCGCAGATCGGGCGAACCACTTTCCAAACCGGCTCCCAAACCGCGCTGGCAAGACCAATCAGGCCGCCGACGACTGCGCAGGAAAACACCGCCGCGCCGCTGAGGTAGAGCGAAAGAAGCGCCCTTTCCCAAAGGCCCGAAACGAGAATGGTGCAAAGAAGCCCCACGCATAGCGCCGCAAGACGCCACCCACCCGCAACCCAACCCAAAGCAGCTGCGCCAGTCAGCACAAAGGGCCATGGCAGATTGGCAATGCCTGTTTCCAGCATGCCAATCAGGATCAGAACGATCAGCCCACCCGTTAGCCGCCCGCGCCACGCCATCAACAGGGCAATCACGGCACCAGCGGCGAACAGGCCATAGCTCATGCCCGCTGTCCATTGAAAGCCCCAGGTGAAAGGCAGAACTGCCTGATCCAGCCCGATCCGCAACGGAAGCAGCACATAGAACAGCGAGTTGTTCTTAAGCGCATCCAGCCACGGGCCGTTGTTTTGCGTAAACGCCGTCAGGCCGCTATCTACGGCTTCGGCCATTGGGTCCAGCAGGGTCAGCTCGGACGGGTTCGGCAGCCGCGCCCAGAAGGCGACCGTGAAAATAACTGCAAAGCCCAGCATTGCCCAGACAACGCGGCTGTCATAGCGTTTGCGCTCGGTTGCCAGCGTGCCGCTCATCCGGTCGATCACGACGGCAAAGACCACGATGACCAAACCAGCCATCAGCGATTCACCGAACTGGGCCTTGCGCATGGTCAGCAGAACCTCCCACCCGATATCGTTGAAACCTCCGATAACGGCGGCAATGATGACCATCGACAAGGCGGCCATCAGACATTGGTTCACACCGACCATGATCTGCGTTGTGGCAGCAGGGATTTCGACCTGAAACAATTGCTGGAACCGGGTGCCACCAGACATAATGGCGGCTTCTTTGATCTCGGGCTCTACCCGCTCTAGCCCCAGCATCACATTGCGCGCCATAGGCGGTGCGGCATAGATGGCCGACGCGATCAGACCCACAACAGGCCCAAAGCCGAAAAGCAGCAAAAGCGGGGTCAGATACGCAAACGTCGGCACCGTCTGCATGATATCCAGAACGGCCTGTACAAAGGATTTCACCTTCGGCACCTCGTTGGCGAGGATGCCGATACCGCCGCCCAGTATCAGCGCCACCGGGACGGATACTGCGACAAGGGCCAGCGTGTTCATGCTTTCAGCCCAATACCCCGACGCCAGAACGAAACTGAGCCCCAGAAAACCCAGCGCCGCCATGGGCATTCCGCCCAGATACCAGCCCAGCGCGGTCACAATCCCGATCAGAATGGGCCATGGCGTATTGCCCAGCACGAAATTCGCCCAGTTCATTGGATAGGTCATCATGTCCGAGAACAACCGCATCGCCGGTTTGATCAGGTTCAGAAACCAATCCAGAAACGCACCAACCCATTGGGTTGCCGGCAGTTCCCACGCAGTTGGCCATTTGACCAGCCACGGGGCGACACCCTCAAGTGCCAGACAAACCGCGCCGACGATGACCGTGATCAAAGCAGCTTTCGCACCCGCCGTCAGGTGCGCGCTGTGTCGCGTCGGAAGATCAGTGACAGCGGTCATGCTTCGTCCACCTGCAATGCAGCGGCCAGATCAGAGGGATGAACAGTGCCGACAACATTGCCGCTGGCATCCCGCACCGGCACGGGCTCATAAAGCTCCATGCAATGTGCAAGAGCGGCATCCAGTGTCATGGAGGTTGTCAAACCGGGATCGTCGGGGCCACATTCATTTTCGCTCCGCATGACCGACGCGACCTTGGCGTGCTGTCCCTTGGCGACATCTTTCGAAAACTCTCGGACGTAGTCGTCGACAGGCCGCAGCACGATATCCGTTGGCGTTCCGATCTGGACGATCTTGCCGTCACGCATGATCGCGATGCGGTCGGCCAGCTTCAAAGCCTCTTGGATATCGTGCGTGATGAATACGATGGATTTCTTCAAAGTGGCCTGAATGCGCAGGAACTCGTCTTGCAACTGACGACGGATCAGCGGGTCAAGGGCTGAAAACGGCTCGTCCAGAAACCAGATATCGGGGTTCACGGCCAAGGACCGCGCGATACCCACGCGCTGACGCTGACCACCCGAAAGCTGGCGAGGGAAACTGTCTTCGCGCCCTTCCAGACCGACAAGCGAGATAACTTCCTGCGCCCGTGCCAGACGTTCTTTTTTGCCTACTCCCTGCACACGCAGCGGATAAGCCACGTTTTCAGCAACAGTCATATGTGGGAACAGTCCAAAGTGCTGGAACACCATGCCCAGCTTCTTTCGGCGCAGCTCGGTCAGCGCCTTTTTTGAGGCTCCGATCACATTCTCGCCATCGACCCGAATCTCGCCACCCGTGCCGGGCAACAGTTGCGAGATACAGCGGATCAACGTGGATTTGCCCGAGCCTGACAAGCCCATGATAACGAACAGCTCGCCTTCTTTGACCTCGAAATTGGCGTCCTGCACCGCCGGGATGAACCCGTTTTCTCGCAGATCAGAGGCGGCCTTGTCAGCGTCATTCCCTGACCGAGACAGCGCGTCGGTCAGGGCCTTGTCAGCGCCGGGGCCAAAGACCTGCCAGAGATTCTGGCAGGCAATGGCTGGCGTCGTCGTATCAGTCACTTACGCAAGCTCACTTGGTCGCTGCGTCAACGACTGGACGCCATTTGTCTTCGTTCTCGGCCATCCAAGCGGCGACAACTTCTTCGACCTGTCCGCCATCAACATCGATCGCGCCCATCATCGGCTGCTGGTCTTCGACCGCCAATTGATAGTTGGACAGGATTTCATACGCGGCGGGCCACTTGTCTTCCATGCCGCTCCAGCTGGCTTTGAAGATGCGGGACGGCGAGAAGTCACAATCGTTGACCGCATTGGGGTTCGGGCCCCATGCCGGATCGTTGAAGCACGCCTCTTCGCCCGCAGGCAGATCGACAAACTGAACATCATAGGCCGACATCGCCCAGTGCGGTTGCCAGAAGGTGATCAGCAATGGCGATTTACGCTCGGTCGAGGCGCGCAACTCGGCGATCAGAGCACCCTCGGACCCCGCTGGTACGGCTTTGAACGGCAATTCAAGCCCGGTCATGCGATCCGCGCCGGGTGTGCCCCAATCGGCCGGATAATCGACCAGGCGGCCACCAGGCAGAGTTTCTGCCGTAGCAAATACCTGCGCGCAATCTTTCAACGCTTCCCATGCGGGCAGGCCCGGGCACAGATCAGCCACATGCGCCGGGTATGCGATGCCTTCCTTGGCATCCAGACCCAGATCGCCGATTTCGACCACAGTACCTTCTTCAACCTTCTTGGCGTACTCGTCCGACACGTTGGACGACCAGATTTCCAGCGTCGCATCGATGTCGCCATCCGCCAGAGCCTGGAACTGGTTCATCATGCCCGCAGTCACGTATTCGACGTTATATCCTGCGGCCTTGAGCATCTCACCTGCCACATGAGTGGTCACGTGCTGGCCGGTCCATTCGTTGATCGCCAGCTTGATCGGCTCGTCCACTGCGCCCATATCCGCAGCTTGCACCGCACCCGCGACGCTCAGAGCCATTAGGCTTAAACTCAGTTTTTTCATGGACTTTCTCCCTGTCTTATTTGTTTTGCCCACCCCGGCGAGGGATATCCCGCCGGTATATTTGTCTGATGACAATACCATGTCGCAACATGCACAAATTTTGCCGGAAAAGGAAAGTGTCGCGATTATGAAAGGCAGAAAGTACTGCCCAGCCAAATCACTTTCGCCTCCCCCAGACGTGATGAACGCACTCAACCCGGCCTGCCGTGGCCCCACGGATTGCGGCGCGGGACATTGACTGACGAGTCAATCAGAAACCAACTTTCGACCGTTTGTCGAGAATTTCTTTGAAAAAACCGTACTTTTTCTTACCCGACTAAAAAACTGGTCACTGTATCGCCAGACAGTGGTGACTTTACTTTTTGATTGCAAAGATGGAACAAAAGGTAAACACTCAAGAGGTGAAATCTGAGGCTGGGTAAATGCGCGCATTTGACGAAATCTTCGAAATTGCTGCTGAACGACACGGCGGTACAGATGCTTTGCAATCCATGCTGCACAAGCCCAAAAGCCCGGATGAACTGGCAGCCCTGCCAGAAGATCGTTGGCTGGCCATCATTACGAAATGCGTTTTTCAGGCTGGGTTCAACTGGAAGGTCATCGAAAGCAAATGGGATGGCTTCGAAGCCGCGTTTGATGGTTTTGATGTGGGGCGTTGTGCTTTTATGGATGACGAAAAATTCGATGCGTTGTTGCAAGATACGCGAATCGTGCGCAACGGCACCAAGATTTCAGCGGTGCGGGACAACGCTGTGTTTCTGATGGAATTGCGTGAAGAAGGCGGCGCGGGCAAAGTGCTGGGTGGCTGGCCTTCGCAAGATTATATCAGTTTGCTGGCACTGTTGGCCAAGCGCGGCGCGCGTCTGGGTGGGGCGTCGGCACAATATGCTATGCGGTTCATTGGGCGTGACAGCTTTATTCTGTCTCAGGACGTCACCGCCCGATTGATCGCCGAGGGCGTGATCGACAAACCCGCCTCATCCAAGAAAGCGATGCTAGCTGTTCAGCAAGCCTTTAACACCTGGATGGATCAATCCGGGCGATCCTTGACGGAAATCAGCCGCGTTCTGGCCATGAGCCTGTGAAAACGGTTTGCTGAACGGGCGCAGCAGACTAGGATTCTTCATATGTTTCTGCGCTTATTTCTAGTTACTTTCTTATTTCTATCGTCTTGCGGCCGCCCGCTGACTGAACCCGAGCGCGTGTTTGCAGAAAGTGTTCAAGGCGAAACACTGAACCTGGACAACGTACGTCTGGTCGAAGGCGCACCAGTTGCTCCGGTCACGTATTTCCGGGAAGAACGCCCACGTCTGGCCTGCCGCGAACGCATCCTGCCACCTGTCGAAGCGGGGCTTGTCACCGGCAAACCCGCTGCCGTCGCCCTATTCAACAAGGTTTATTTTGCGCGCGACTGGTATCTGGAAGATTATATGACCGACTTCCCTGATCAGATGAACCTGATCGCCGCGATGCTGCTGGCCCATGAATTGACCCATGTCTGGCAATGGCAGAATCGTGCAACCACCGGCTATCACCCCTTGCGGGCCGCAGCGGAACACGGCGGGCGGCGGGATCCGTATCTGTTCGATCTGGACACCTCGCCTGACTTTTTATCCTACGGCTTCGAACAGCAGGGCGCGATTGTCGAGGAATACGTGTGTTGCCGCGCGCTGGACCCTCAGGCCGAGCGTACAAGAAGGCTCCACACTATGCTGGGTGCACATTTCGACTTGGCCCCATTGCCGGAAAAAGGGCGTGAACGGGCGGTTCTTTTGCCCTGGAGCGAGGCCGAAGTAGACGGGATTTGCAGTCAGTCCTGAAGCGTTTCCAGATAGGCCACCAGATCCACAATAGGTTGGCTTGTCAGTATCGGCTGGCCCTGCGGTGTTTTCATGGACGTGTCCTGTCCGTCGAAATACGGACCATAAACCGGCATCGGGCTGCCGTGGCTGACCAACGGGTCGCGCCCATCGATTCGGGCAACCACACGAGCAGTTGGGAATACACCGTCTTCGCCGGACAAACTGGTCAAATCACTTGGCTGCACAACCAGCACGCTTGCCATCGGCCCCTGCCCGGTCGCATCGATCCCGTGACAGGTTGCACAATAGTGCATGTAAAGCTCTTCACCGGTCTTGGCGTCTTGCGCAAAAACGGCCTGAGAGGTGGCGAGCGAAATAGATAAAACCAGCACACCAAGTTTTGCTTTGAACATCGTATCCTCCTGCCACGATAGACATTTGCAGGGTTGCCCGGTGGACGCCTTGGCGCAATGATCCAGATCAACGCAGGCGGGAGGATGCAGGCCATGACACAATACGCAGCCATTATGTTGGCAGCCGGGATCGGAGTGCCAATTCTGGCTGCTTTGAACGCGGCACTGGGCAAGCTGATCGGGTCGCCGACCACTGCCGCCGTGATCCTGTTTGCAATCGCCTTTGCCGCTTCGGCGCTGGTCATGTTGCTGTTCCCAGGGTTCGAAGCGCTGTCCAAGGTTGCTGAGGCCCCGAGACACCTGCTGCTGGCCGGCGTGCTGATCGCGTTCTACGTTCTGTCAATCACTCACGTCGCCCCACATTTCGGGGTGGGCAACGCGGTCTTCTTTGTTCTGCTGGGCCAATTGATCAGCACGGCAGCCATTGACCATTTCGGTCTCTTCGGGGCGCAGATCACGCCGCTGACATGGGTGCGGGCCGGGGGTATTGCCGTGATGGCCGTTGGTGTTGCGATCACTCAACTGGCCTGAGCACCCCGCCTTCCAGTTTGACCATCCGGTCCATACGGGCCGCCAGATCAAGGTTGTGCGTCGCAATTAAGGCCGACAACCCTTCGTCGCGCACCAGAGCCATCAGTGCATCAAACACCTGATCCGAGGTTTCGGGGTCCAGATTGCCTGTTGGCTCATCCGCCAACAAAACGCGCGGCGTGTTGGCAAGCGCCCGGCAAAATGCAACGCGCTGTTGCTCGCCGCCCGACAGCGCCGCTGGGCGGTGGCTGGCGCGTGGGGCGACGCCTACCCGATCCAGAAGATCCATGGCCCGCTTTTGCGCTGCTTTTTCAGAGATGCCGTTCGCCAGTTGCGGCAAGGTGATGTTTTCAAGCGCTGTGAACTCAGGCAGCAAGTGATGGAACTGATAGACGAACCCGACATCCTGCCGACGCAGCGCGGTTCTGGTGCGGTCGCCCTTGCCAGCCACGCTTTGCCCGGCAATTTCGACCGAGCCTTCGTCGGGCATATCCAACAATCCGGCAATGTGAAGTAACGTTGATTTGCCCGCTCCGGACGGGGCAACCATCGCCACGGCCTCTCCCGCGCGCAGATCCAGATCGACGCCACGCAGAACCTGTACTTCGCCCGGTGTGCCCTTGAGGTAGGTTTTGGTCAGGCCATTCAGACGCAATGTGACATCATTCATAGCGCAACGCCTCGACCGGGTTCAGACGCGCCGCACGGCGCGCTGGAAAATAGGTGACGATGAAGGACAGGCCAAGTGACAGGCCAATTGCCTTGAGCACATCGCTCAGGTGCAGCTCGGCCGGCAAAGCATAAATGCCCCGGATCGACGGATCCCAGACGCCGCCGCCCATCACGTAATTTACGAAAGAAAAAATCGGATCGATATAGATCGCAAACAGGCATCCGAGAATGACTCCCATTGCAGTCCCGATGAGCCCTGTGAATGCCCCACAGATAAAAAAGACCCGCAGAACCGACCCTTCGCTAAGTCCAATGGTCCGCAGGATGCCAATATCGCGCCCTTTGTTTTTGACCAGCATGATCAGGCCCGAAACGATATTCATCGCAGCGATCAGGACAAGAATCGACAAGATGATGAACATCACGTTGTCTTCAACTTCCAGCGCTCGCAGAAAACCTCCTGACGCATCCTGCCAGGTCCAGATCTGGCTACGCTCGCCCGAGGCTTCGAGAATCGATATCAGGATCGGGCCCAGCTCTTCTGGCTTTTCCACCATTACCTCAATCTCATCCGCCACACCTTCGCGGTTGAAAAAACTCTGGGCTTGCGAGAACGGCATATAGACACGGGTGCGGTCGATGTCATAACGCCCCGCCGAGAACACATAAACGACGCGATACGCGTTCACACGCGGCGAGGTTCCAAAGGCAGTTTTGACACCATTGGGCGAGGTCAGTTTGACAACATCCCCCACGGTGGCACCGATGCTACGCGCCACACCGGATCCGATGGCAATGACATCTTCACCGCTCTGAAACTCGGTCAGATCGCCTGCAGACTGTTCCGCCTGCGCGATACCCGGCAGGTCACGCAGATCGTCGGGCCGGATGCCAAACACCTCAACCCCGCTGCTGCGGTCACGGTTGGTGATCAACACCTGTCCTTTGACCAAAGGTGCAGTTCTTTCAACACCGGGCACCTGCGCAATCCGGGCCGAGCGGTCTTCGTAATCGACCATCGTTCGGTCGACCCGGCCCTGCGCGTCGATCTCACCTGAGGAATAAACCGTCACATGTGCGTTGGCCCCTAGAATGGTGCCCACAAATTCCGAACGGAAACCAGACCGGACCGACAATGTCGCGATCAGCGCAAACACGGCGAGGGTGATCCCGATCAGTGAAATCCACGTCATGACGCTGACACCACCTTCGGCCTTGCGGGCCCTTAGGTAACGCCATGCTATCTTCCATTCAAAAGGGGCAAAGGGCGGGGGTGTGTTGGCCATGCCTGCTCCGGGGTGTTTCTTGTTTGCGGCGACAGTTTCGGCATTTCACCCGATGGTCAAGCCGGTAGTCACCAAGACCTGGTTCCTCGGCCTGAATGCGCAGCAGTGATTCGGGTCGCCGGGGACAAGTCGCGGCGAAACGGATGACTACAAAACCCGGCGCTACACCATGAGTTGTGAAGCCCTTCACAGACAAGGTGATATTGTTTCAGTTATGAAGTTAATCATCGCACTTTGTGAGTCTGTGAATCGAAAAGGCAACAATGAGGGCGAAATTTTATTACTCTTTTTGATTATTTTCAGAAACTTTGTCACCCTAACTACGGGGGAACACATTTAAAGAGCGGGGGTCGCTCAATGAATTTTCAAATCTCTACCAATGGCGCGGGCGCAATTCCGACCCGCAGGGCATCAACAGAACTGGATTGTGAGACAGCGGCACTGCTGCGCGCGGCCATTCGGCCAATCTTTGTCAGCGCGGCAAGCTGGAGCAATCTGGCTGATATCCTCAAAGAAAAAGGGTACCGGCTGGCGTTCCGTCAGGGCCGTTTGTGCATCACGGATCGGACAACCGACGCACGCGTTTGCGGGCTACGGTTTCTGGGTCTTGAGTTTCGCGAACTGGTCAGCCGTCTGGGCCGACCGATTGTGGTCGCGCGCGGCGACGGCGCCAATGGCGACGTTCTGGCAGAGCGCCCAACGGCAGACCAGGACTGAGAGCAAAGCCAAGCAACCTAAGTTGGCCGCAGTTGACGGCCAGATCAGAATGCTGGCCGCCTAGTTTGTTCTAACGAGTTCACGGTGACTATTAATTGTGCACCTGAAGATTGCGATCAGGCGATCTTCTCATAGATTTCTGCAACCTTGGTGACCGCCGCTTCCGGGCTCAGCTCTTCGCTTTCGCCTGTACGGCGACAGGTCAGTTCAACCACACCGTTCTTCAGGCCGCGCGGTCCCACGGTGATGCGCCAGGGCAAACCAATCAGGTCCATGGTTGCAAACTTGCCCCCTGCCCGTTCGTTGCGATCATCATACAAAGGCTCCAGACCCAAAGCGGTCAGCGCCGCATAGATCTTGTCGCACGCCGCATCTGCTTCTTCATCACCCTGCTTCAGGTTCACAATTCCGCAGTGGAACGGTGTCACGCCCTCGGGCCAGATGATGCCTTTGTCGTCATGGCTGGCTTCGATGATCGCACCGATCAGGCGGCTGACGCCGATACCGTGGCTGCCCATGTGAACCGGGACGGACTTTCCGTCAGGACCCTGAACCGTTGCACCCATCGCTTCGGAGTACTTGGTGCCGAAGTAAAAGATCTGCCCAACCTCAATTCCTCGGGCCACGCGACGGCGTTCTTCGGGGATTTGATTGAACAATGCCTCGTCATGCGTCTCGTCTGTGCGCGCGTATTTTGAGGTGAACTCTTCCAGAATAGCCTGGCACTGTTCGCGGTTGTCATAGTCGATCTGGCGGTCGCCAAAGGTCAGGTCGGTGACTGCGCTGTCATAGAAGACCTCGGATTCGCCGGTATCAGCCAGCACAAGGAACTCATGCGTGTCATCGCCGCCGATCGGGCCTGAATCGGCGCGCATCGGAATGGCCTGCAGGCCCATGCGTTCGTAAGTGCGCAGATAGCTGACCAGATGGCGGTTATACGCGTGCAGCGCATCTTCTTTGGTCAGGTCGAAATTGTAGCCGTCTTTCATATAGAACTCGCGCCCCCGCATCACGCCAAAGCGCGGGCGGATTTCATCGCGGAACTTCCACTGGATTTGATACAGCGTCAGCGGCAGGTCCTTGTAGCTGTTGACGTGGCCGCGGAAGATATCTGTCACCAGCTCTTCTGCGGTGGGCGTATACAACATGTCGCGTCCATGACGGTCCTGCATGCGCAGCATTTCCTGACCGTAATCGTCATAGCGACCGGATTCGCGCCACAGGTCGGCCGACTGCAGGATGGGCATCTGGATCGCGATGTGGCCTGCACGCGCCTGTTCCTCGTGCACGATGTTTTCCAGCTTGCGCAGCACTTTGAAGCCCAGCGGCAGCCACGAATAAATCCCGGCAGCGGCTTGCTTGATCATGCCCGCGCGCAACATCAGCCGGTGGCTGACGATCTGGGCCTCAGACGGGTTTTCCTTGAGAACGGGCAGAAAGTAACGGCTCAGGCGCATGGATGGACCTTCAAAGGTAAGAATTCGACTGCACAGGTGATTATGCCAAAGCCCCGCCGGGGGCAATCGAACATTGGCAGTTTTGCGACTTCGCGTCAGTCGGTTTTTTGATTGACCCGCCAATAGGGAGTTTCAATTGTAACAGAATTGCGAAACTCAAGAGGCGCCGATGCAAACCATTCAGGAACCAGCCCGCCAAATCCCCGTCATTCATCAGACCGACGTGTTGGTTGTTGGCTCTGGTCCCGCAGGGCTGGCCGCAGCACTGGCGGCGGCACGCGCCGGGGCCGAAGTATCTCTGGTCGACCGCTTTGGTTGCATGGGCGGCAACATCACTGCCGTGGGTGTCGAGGGGTTCGCGTGGTACCGCCACGAAAAAACCGTTGAAGCAGGCGGTATCGGCATGGAATTCGAAACCCGCGCCAAAGACATGGGCGCGGCTGTACCTGAAAGCCAGTCGCTGAGCTATGAACTGGACAGCGAAGGGTTCAAGCTGGTGGCCGACAAGCTGGTCGAAGAGGCAGGCGTGCATCCAATGCTGCACCGTCAGTTCGTCGCCCCTATCATGGAGGGCGACCGGATCACCGGGATTATCACCGAATCCAAGGCCGGGCGCGAGGCAATTCTGGCCAAGGTCGTGATTGATGCCACCGGCGACGCGGATGTGGCCCATCGCGCAGGTGCTCCGACACACAAGACGCCGCGCGAGGATATGATGGCCGCCTCGGTCATGTTCCATCTGGCCGGTGTCGACAAACGCGCCTTCATGGAGGGCGTCAAAGCTGACCCGCAGACCTACAAGGACTGGGGCGGAGGCGGTGAATGGAACATCGAGACCAGCGGCAAAGAGGACGACATGTTCTCGCCCTTTGTTCACAAACCGTTCCAACAGGCCATAGATGAGGGCCTGATCCCACCACATCTGAACACCATCGCAGGCACCTGGGGCGCAATGCATGACACGGGGGAACTGACCTATATGAACCTCATCCATCTGGCCGAGATCGACGGCACCGACCCCGACAGCCTGACACGCGGTGAGATTGAGGGCCGCCGCCAGTCGATGCTGGCCATCGACGCCCTGCGTCGGTTCATGCCGGGCTGTGAAAACGCGCGGCTTCGGAACTTCGGTATGACCATTGGCATCCGCGACACGCGCAAGATCGATGCGGTCTATAACATGACCGAAAACGACGCCCGCCATCAGGGTCGCTTTGAAGATACCATTGGCATCTATCCCGAATTCATCGACGGTTATGGCATTCTGATCCTGCCAACCACGGGGCGGTACATGCAGGTTCCCTATCGCTCAATGCTGCCAAAGGGTATCAAGGGGCTGCTGGTTGCAGGTCGGTCGCATGGTGCAGATCGGGTAGCGCATGCCGCCACGCGCAACATGGCCTGTTGTGCGGTCATGGGTCAGGGTGCAGGCATTGCGGCCGCCCTTTCACTCAAAAGCAATCAGGACCTGGACCAGTTGAATTTGGCACCTGTTCACACGGAACTGGAACGCCAGGGGGTCAGGATTCACTGATGGACAGCATTCCAACAATCGACATCTCGCCTTTGAGCGAACCGAAAACCGATGCGTACGAAGCAACAGTGCAGCACATTCTTGAGGCTTGCACCGGGATCGGGTTCCTGTCCATCACCGGGACAGGCGTGGCTCAGGAAACCGTTGATCAAGTCAGACAGACGACCCGAGAGATCTTTGCCATCGATGAAGCGCGCAAATGGGATCAGGCCATTACCCGCGAAAACTATCGCGGCTATATTCCAATGGGCTTCTTCACACCCAACGATGGCTCGGGCAACGCGGACAAATACGAAGGCTACAAGCTACATCACGAAGTCGCGGCAAATGCCCCGGTACGCTCGGTCTGTTCTTTGTACGGGCCGAACCTGTGGCCGGACGAAGTACCCGGCGCTAAAGAAATCATTCTGGGTTACTGGAGCCAGCTGGATCGGGTCGCCGATCATTTACTCGGGGCGTTAGAGGCCGGTCTGAACCTGAAGCCAGACTCGCTGCGCAGTGCGTTCCAGGACCCGATGACCAACATGACCCTGCTACACTATCCGCCGCAGGCTGAGGGCGAGGCGGGCTATGGCATCCATCCGCACAAGGACACGGACGCGCTGACCATCATCGCCCCAGATCCGGTGGGCGGACTTGAAGTGCAGACGCGCACTGGGGGATGGATCACGCCAAACTGCCCGCCGGGTGGGTTTGTCGTAAATATCGGCGATATGCTGGAGCTTTGGTCCGGCGGCCGGTTGAAATCCACGCCGCATCGGGTTGTTAACCGGTCAGGCAAGGAACGGTACTCTTTCCCTTACTTCGCCGTCCCTCGCCACGACGTCATCGTCGAGCCATTGTTGGCTGCGCTGCCGGGTTTCGACCGCCCTGCTGTCCATTGCGGGCATTGGTCTGCCGAAATCTGGCGCACCAACTGGCCTGACGAGACCGCTGGCGACGATACGCCTGAACTGGGGACACTAAAGGACTAAAGGCCGCAAATTCAGGCCAAATGAAGCGCTTGCATCACACGCCTTGATACGCCAAGAACACCATCAATGACCTGAAAAAGGGGATCGCGATGGCATTGCCGGTTAAGGATCAGCTGAGATACTGGGGCGTTGCCGCTGTTGTATTTGTGTTGATCCTCTGGGCCTTGGGAGATGTCCTGCTGCCGTTTGTGATCGGCGGGGCCATTGCCTATTTTCTTGACCCCGTTGCTGATCGGCTTGAACGGCTTGGCCTGTCGCGCATGGCCGCCACGGCAATCATTACCGTTGTTGGCATTCTGGGGTTTGTGTTGGCTATCCTGATGGTCGTGCCAGCCCTGATCACCCAGTTGCTGGATCTTGTGGACGTGATGCCTGAGCTTTTCAAGCAATTGCGCGGCTTCGTAGAAAAACAGTTCCCATCCCTGTTGGACCGAGAATCCAGCACGCACCAGATGCTCGTGTCTTTTGGCGAAACGCTCAAGTCCAAAACCGGGGACGTTTTGCAAACGGTGCTGACCTCGCTGGGGTCTGCCATCAACATCGTGGTTCTTTTGGTCATCGTGCCGGTTGTTGCTGTCTACCTTCTGTTGGACTGGGATCGCATGATCGCCCGGATTGGAGAGTTGCTGCCGCGCGATCACGCCCCCACTATCAAACGTTTGGCGAGCGAGATTGATGCCGTTCTGGCCTCTTTCGTGCGCGGGATGGGTACGGTCTGTCTGATCCTTGGCACGTATTATGCGGTGGCCCTGATGCTCGCGGGTCTGCAATTCGGCCTGATCGTGGGTTTCATTGCGGGGTTGGTCACGTTCATTCCCTATCTGGGTGCTTTGATCGGTGGCACGCTGGCCATCGGACTGGCACTGTTCCAGTTCTGGGGCGACTGGGCTCATATTGGCCTGATCGCGGGTATTTTTGCCATTGGGCAAGTGACCGAGGGCAATTTTCTGACACCCAAGCTGGTCGGAAACTCCGTTGGGCTGCACCCGGTCTGGCTGTTGCTGGCGCTGTCGGTCTTTGGCGCGCTGTTTGGCTTTGTCGGGATGCTGGTGGCCGTACCGGTCGCAGCGGCCCTTGGCGTTCTGGCCCGGTTTGGAACTTCGCTCTATCTGGACAGCCCCCTGTACACCGGTCTTGAAAGCCAGGATCAGGAAACCGAGTAAATGGCCCGACAACTCAGCTTTGATCTGCCCGCCAAAACTGCGCTTGGGCGAGAAGACTTCTTTGTCTCGCCTGCCAATGCTTTGGCCGTTGCAATGATCTCGGCCACGTCCTGGCCCGGAAACAAGCTGGTGCTGAGCGGCCCTGCAGGCGCGGGCAAAACCCACCTGGCGCATGTCTGGGCCGGTGAAACCGGCGGTCGGATCATCCAGGCCTCTGAATTGCGCTATGACGACGTACCAGAACTGGCGCGCAAACCGATTGCAGTTGAAGACGTGCCGATGATTGCCGGAAATCTGGAACAGCAAAAAACGCTGTTTCACCTACACAATCTGATTCTGGCCGAAGGGCACGCCCTGTTGATGACCGGCAGGCTTGCGCCGAAGTTCTGGGAATTGCCGCTGGCCGATCTGCAAAGCCGCGTTGAAGGGGCCCATCACGTCGCGTTGGACCCGCCCGATGACGCCCTTTTGGGCGCTGTATTGGCCAAGCTTTTCGTGGACCGTCAGTTGAATCCCGGCCCCGAAGTCATTGCCTATCTCGTTAAGCATATGGACCGACGATTTGAATCCGCCGCAAACGTTGTCAAGCAACTGGACCAGCTGGCATTGACGGAAAAACGTGACATCACACGCGCATTGGCCGTCCGGGTTTTGAACACAAGCCCGGATGAGATCGAGACGGGTGATTGACCCGCAAGCTCCAATTTCGCATCCTCTGACTGCACTATCTGGAAGACACATGGATCAGACCGTCGAAACCGACATCCCGGACTGGGGACCCTTCGGAAAACCATTGTTCGACGACCCTGGCACGCGGGCCTTGTCACGGGTTGGGGTGGTCGATGTTGGGTCGAACTCGGTTCGGATGGTCATCTTTGACGGCGCGGCCCGGTCACCTGCTTATTTCTACAATGAAAAGGTGATGTGCGAACTGGGCGCGGGCCTTTCCGAGACAGCGCGGTTGAACCCACGCGGGCGCGACCGCGCTTTGGCGGCGCTGCGCCGGTTCCAGCATCTGGCGATGGATCTGGACCTTCCCGGCCTACACGTGGTGGCCACAGCCGCCGTGCGCGAAGCCAAGGACGGCCCCGATTTCTGCGCGCAGGTCAAAGCGGAAACCGGATTGAATGTTGCTGTGATTGACGGCGAGGAAGAGGCGCGCCTGTCAGCACAAGGCGTGTTGCTGGGCTGGCCCGGCGCGTACGGCCTGATCTGCGACATTGGCGGCTCGTCCATGGAATTAGCCGAAATCGGCGACGGTCAGGTCGGCAGACGTGTAACCTCAGCCCTCGGACCGCTGAAGCTGCGCGACATCAAAGGCGGACGGCGCGCGCGCAAGGCGCATATCAAGTCTACCATGGAAGAGCTGCGCGATCAGATGGGTCCACAGCGGGATCGTCTGTTTCTGGTCGGTGGCAGCTGGCGCGCCTTTGCGCGACTGGACATGCTTCGGCGGGGCTATCCGCTGAACGTGCTGCACGAATACCGCATGACCACCAAACAGGTGCGTGAAACGATCAAGTTCATCGAAAAGAATGACCCCGACAAGCTGCGCAGTCAGGCTGGGGTCTCAAGCTCGCGTATGTCCTTGATTCCGTATGCAATGGACGTGCTGGCCCGGCTGATCCGAACGTTCAAACCCAAGGACATTGCAATTTCAAGCTACGGCATCCGCGAAGGTCTGCTTTACGAACAAATGTCACAGGAACTACGCGACCGCGACCCGTTGATCGAAGCCAGTCGCTTTTCCGAAGCCAAAGATGCGCGCCTGCCCGGCTTTGGTCGCCACCTTTATGATTTTGTGATGCCCTTGTTCAGGTCAGCACCGCCCAGCCGGGTACGCCTGATCAAGGCGGCCTGTCTGTTGCACGACGTCAGTTGGCGGGCCCACCCGGATTACCGGGCCGAAGCATGTTTCGACTACGTCACCCGCGCAAATCTTGGTGGCCTGAAGCATTCTGAGCGTGTCTTTATCGGGCTGGCACTACAACACCGCTATCGCAACAAACGTGAAGGCAATCGGTTTGCCCCGTTGTATGAGTTGCTGGACGAGAAAGACCAGAAACAAGCCGAGATTCTGGGTAAGGCCATGCGATTTGGCGCGATGCTTTGGATGCACAACGATGCCAATATGGGGCAACTGAAACTCTATCCCAAAAAACGCGAGCTAGAGCTGTATCTGCCTGAAGCTGCGGCGCCTTTGTTCAGCGAAGTGGCCGAAGCGCGCCTGAACTCACTGGCCAGCGCACTGAAATCCGAAATGCGCGTGATCATCAAAAACTGAGATTGCCTCAGATATCAGTTGCGCCCTCGGGAACCTCTTCATCCTTGCCTTCAGGCTCGGGCAGGTCTTCAATCGGCTTTTTGCGGATAATTATGTCGCCGTTCGGCAGGATTTCCGGCAATTCATAAGCGCTCCAATCCTTGACCTCAGCCGCCAGTTCCGCCAACGCGGGACCCATCTCTTGCAGGAAAGACTGCATGGCCGGTCCAAACTCGTCCGCCATCCCAAGCAACTCATCCAGTGCCGGTTCCATTTCCTTGCGCAGCCCTTCGAAAAACAACTCGGCCCCCTGTTCCATCAGGGATTTGCCTGTGTCTTCTTGTGCCAGTGTTGGTGCTGCCAAAGACGCCCACACGACGCTGATCAAAACAATCCGTTTCATAACGTTGATATAAGCCTTCAGACGCAAGCTGCAAAGGTTACAGATCAATATCCAGAGTGACCGGGAAATGGTCCGAAGCTGTCAACAACGCCTGCCGCAACTCTGGTTCAGACCAGCATGCAGCATCCCGAAACGGATGCCAAATACGCCAGGTTGGATCAAAGGCACGCAAATCCTCTGAGATCATGATGTAATCCAGCAAGGCCTCAAGAAACCGGCCTTCATCGGGGCGCGCAAAACGCGCAGTGGACGGCACTGATCCCGGCCTGAACTCATGCGCTCTGACCGCATGTGGATCATACAGCCCCGCTTGCAACAATATCTCAACCGACGACCGCCCAAAGAGGTGTTCAAACTCATCCAGGCCCGGCCCGTCATTCAGATCGCCCAGCAAAACAACAGACTCGTCCTGCGCCAAATGCCCCTCGACCCGTCGGGCCAACCAAACCGCCTGCGCAAGTTGCTTGCGGCGATTGGCAATCGAAATGCGGATCGCCTCATCCCTTGAATCTGCTCCATGCGGCGCTTTTGACTTTAGATGCGCCCCGATCAACCTGACGTCCTTGCCCGCCTGAGTAGTAAGAGCCAGTTCCATTGGCGGTTTGGAAAATTGGACGATGTCTTCGGTCGCATCAACATCCAAGTCAATTTTAAACTCGCCATCGAACCGAGGGGCGGACAGGTCGTCGATGTCCCCTTTTGGATCGTGACGCACGCTCAGAACGGATCTGTCATACAGCAGCGCCAGTTCCTGATGTGTGTCATTGGCAAAACCCATAACTGCGTCAGCGGTACGTAGATCGAACACCTCGGCAAAGGCCTGCAACGCGCGCACCGTGTTCTGGCGTTTGCCTGTGTTCGGGGCCTCGACGATCAGAACTGCATCAGCATCTATCGCGGTCAGCACCTTGGCTATCGCCTCGAACTGCTGAGCTTTTGTGACGTCGTGCCGGCCCGACCAGCTGTCATCAACGAGGAGAGTGTCATTTTTGTCGAAAAGATTGGCGAACCATTCGATATTGTAGGTCGCCAGCCGCATCCCCTCAGGCCGCCGCGCCGTTGATTTCATCCCAGGCGCGGTTGATGTCGATCATCTTTTTTTCAGCCAACCGGATCGCTTCTTCTGGGACCCCGCGTGCCATCATTGCGTCCGGGTGAGTTTCGCGCACCAATTTGCGCCAGACTTTGCGGATCTCAGTTACCGGCATGTCCCGTGACACGCCCAGCACCACATACGGGTCGTTGGGTGCTTCGGGCACAAACCGTGCACGCAAGGCCAGAAACTGCGCGTCGGTCTGACCGAAGATGCGGCTGACCTCTTCCAGGAATTCGTTTTCATTCGGATGATAAAACCCGTCCGCCATCGCGATGTGGAACAGCCCTTCCATCAGGTCGCAGAGCGTGGTGCTGTCTTCGGAAAACATCCGGGCGATCTTGCGGGCATAGTCCTGGTATCCGGCGACGTCCGTGCGCGCCATATTGAAAACCCGCGCCGCGCCCTCTTCATCCTCACGTGCGATCTGGAACACGTCGCGGAAGGCTGTGACCTCATCCCGCGTCACCTGTCCGTCCGCTTTGGCCATTTTTGCGCCCAGCGCAATGACGGCAATCGTGAACGCAACCGAGCGTTCAGGCGGCGAGCGCAGCTTTTCAAAAACAGCGGTCAGGCTTTCGCCTTGGGCAAGTGCGCTGAGAGCGTCTGATATGCGGGTCCAGATCGACATGGCCGTACCCTAGCGCCACAATCCGGGACTGTCAGGTGCGATAGATCATTCCGGTGAAAGAATTTTCTGCATCAGCACAAGATCCAACCACTGTCCCCATTTGTAACCGACCTGTGGCATAAGCCCGACCTGTTCAAACCCCACCGCTTTGTGGAACGCAATGGCAGACGGGTTTGCGGACGAGATGCCAGCGACCAGCACATGGACGCCTTTGGCACGCGCGGCCTGTTCAAGTTCCGTCATCAGAGCGCGGCCCGCGCCTTTCCCGCGTGCATCGGGGGCCAGTTGGATCGAGTGTTCGGAGCTGTGAGCATAACCGGGGCCCGAGCGAAAAGGCCCAAAGGTCGCAAACCCAACCACGTGATTTTCGAACTCGGCAACCAGAAAAGCCGGACCTCGGGCGCGGATATCTTCGGTGATGCTCTCAGCGCTGCGCTCGCCGGTTGTGAATGTCACCAGCGTCTCGCGAATGATTTGATTGGTGATCTCGGCAATCGCAGGAGCATCTTCTGGCCGCGCCTGTCGAACCTTCATTCCAACACACGCACGCCGTGCGGGGTTTCAAACTCGGCCCGCAAAGCGGCTGGCCCGGTGTCAAACACCACCCAGTCCAATGCGCCAAGATGCGTGGCCAGTGTCAACGCATCCGGGTGGAACACGACCAGCC
>NZ_JBXWSB010000028.1:0-46593 GCF_059613205.1 Ruegeria sp. BHSB064 | reverse complement strand
AACAGATCGATGTGGCCGTCCGTGCCGTAATACATCCGTTCCGGATCGCGGGTCTGATCCTCAGACAATCCTTCCTGAATCCAGATGATCCGGTTCAAACCAAGGGCGTCCTTCAGCCCGGCCTCGACATCTTCTTTCGTCAGATACCAGTTTCGCGTCCGATGCATCACACAGCCCTCGGGCGCGATCATCGTGCCCGCGCCGTCGACCGTGACTGCTCCGCCTTCCAACACAATGTCCACCGGGGTCACAGGGACGTTCATATCTTGCGCCAACGCGGCACCCAGACGCGCGTCGCGGTCGCGGTCCGCGTGCCGCTCGCCCCAAGCGTTGAATCGGAAGTGCCGCGCCTTGAGCGTTGTGCCGTCTGTCACAAAGATCGGCCCGTTGTCGCGCAGCCACGAGCCGTCCATAGGGTGCGTCACCACGTCCACCGCGTCAGACAGACGCGACCTCGCATTCGCCGCTTGGCCATCCGTTGCGCAAACCATGGTCACCGGTTCAAAATTCGCAATCGCATTGGCCACGCTGGCGAATTCGTCCCGCCCTTGTTCCAGCGTTTCGCCCCAGGACCATTCGCGGCAGGGCCATCCGATCAGGGTGCGGGAGTGCGGATCCCATTCTGCGGGCATGCGAAATGTCATCAGCTGTTAACACCTTGAATACCGCGAACGATCAGATCGCGTGTGAAAGACAAGTGCTGCGCAAGAGCGGCGCAAGCCGCGTCTGCGTCACGAGCAAGGGTCAGATCGCGTAGATCACGATGCTCGGCATCCACATCGCGCGGCTGTTCTTCGTACGGGATCGACCACCGCCGATACAACTCGGCTGCGGCGCGCAAGCTTTCGGCATAGGACTTCAGCCTTTCGTTCTGCGCCATCCCCAGCAGCGAGACGTGAAATGCCTGATGTGCGTCGGACCAAGCGTCCGTGACCGAGTGCGGATCGTCGCCGATATGTTTCTCGGTCCGCTCCAGCTTGTGCAACGCGGACACAATGCTGCTTTCCCACTCCAGATCGCCATGTTCGATTGCGTCTCTCAAAACAGCGGTCTCGACCAGAATCCGCGACTCCGTCAGGTCGTTGAGATCCTTGAGCGTCAGTTCCACCACGCGGAACCCATGCTGCGCACGTTTGACGGCCAGCCCTTCGGCGGCCAGACGTGTCAGAGCCTCTCGGAGCACACCCATGCTGTGCCCGTATGTTTCCCGCAGATGCGCGAACTGCAACGTCGCACCTGCCGACAACCGGCCACTCAGGATGTCCTGCCTCAGACTCGCATAGGCCCGGTCAGTTTGCGTTTCGATTCCTGCCGCCATTGTTCTTTCCGTATCTCGCACTGTCTCTGGGCGATCATGCCGCAAAGAAGGGCGGATTTCCAAGCTCTATTTTCGACATACTTTAAAATGTCGAAAATATATTGACAACTCGAAAATGCTGATCATGCTCAATATCAGGGCGCGCGAAAGGATCGGGGATAAATGCCACTTACACCAACGCCAAAAGTCTGGATGAACGGAAAGATGGTCGATTGGGACGACGCCACCGTCCATATCGGTACCCACACCCTGCATTACGGCACCGGGATTTACGAAGGTCTACGCGCTTATGAGACTACGAATGGCCCGGGTCTTTTCCGCCTAACACCGCATATCGAGCGCTTTTATCGTTCGGCCAAGATCCTGGCGATGCCCATCCCCTATTCAGTTCCGGAAATCGTCGAAGCCTGCCTTGAGGTTACACGCTCGACCGGTCTCAGCAGTTGTTATGTCCGGCCACTAGCCTATTACGGCTACGGCCATATGGGTCTGGATACCGGCCCATGCGATGTCGACATCGCGATCATGGCATGGCCCTGGGCCAGTGTCCGGGGCGAGGCGACCAATACGCGCGGCGTTCGGATGATGGTGTCCTCGTGGAGGCGTCACGATCACAACATCATGCCGCCGATGGCCAAAACGGTTGGAAACTACGTGAACTCTTCATTGGCCAAGGCCGAAGCGCACCGCGCCGGCTATGACGACAGCATTATGCTGAACACAGCGGGAATGGTCGCGGAATGCTCGGCCGAAAACATATTCGTCGTCCGCGACGGTGTGATCCATACACCCCCACTGTCAGCGGGTGGACTTGAAGGGATCACGCAGGACTCGATCCAACGCATTGCGCAGGATCTGGGATACGAGGTCCGGGCGTCGCAGCTGTCGCGGTCAGATCTTTACATTGCCGATGAAATTTTCGTCTGTGGTACCGCCTCCGAGGTCTCCTCAGTCCAGTCAGTTGATGGTCGAGAGCTTGCGTTCCCCGGTCCAATCGGTGCCGAGATTCAGGCGGTGTTTTCTAAAGCGGTGCGGGGCGAAGATGCACGTTACGCCGATTGGGTGGAGGTCGCATGAAACTCTCTGAGGCGCAACACACTGAAATCGCTGCTCGTTTGCACAAGGCCATCAAATCGGGCCAGGGAATCGATCCGCCGTCCGAGACGATTGATTACACATTCGAAGATGCCTATCGTATCCGGCGCAAACTTGTCGATCATCTGATCGCCGATGGGGGCGAACCCGCAGGTCACAAGATCGGCTTTACGTCCAAGGCCATGCAGAAGATGTACGGCATGACCGGGCCGGATTTTGGCATTCTGCTGAAACACATGTTCATTCCCGCAGGTCAGACCGTGCCTATTGGCCATCTGAGCGACACACGGGCCGAACCGGAACTGGCCTTTGAACTTGCAAAGCCGCTCGAAGGCCCGGGCGTTACACTGGCCGACGCGCTGTCAGCGTCGTCACGGGTGATGGCGGCAATCGAAGTGATCGACAGCCGTGTCGGCGCGATGCGCGCGGCGGCCAATGACTCATTAGCCGACAATGCTGGGGCAGGATACGTGGTACTGGGGTCGGTCTCGTTGTCTCCTGACGAGGTGGATCTCGCCGCGATCCCTCTTACCATGGAGGTCGATGGAGGGGCTGAAACGGCGCCTGCGGGCGATGTGATGGGGCATCCGGGCGAACCTTTGGCCTGGCTCGCAAACAAGCTGCCTGAACTGGATGGCCTCGGCGGCGCGTTAAAGCCCGGCGACATCGTTATCACTGGCGCGCCAGTCAAATCAGTGGCCGTTACACCTGGGAGCCGGCTGTTCGCCACTTTCGGCCCATTTGGAACTATCGACATAGAGTTTACGTGATATGGGCAGTGGCGTAAAATTGGTTAGCTTCGGTAAGCCCGGTAACTGGCAAGGTGGGCTTTTACTCGACGATGAAGTGATATCATTGCAGGTGTTTTCCGCAAAAACCGGCTGGGGCGACATAGTGACCGTGCGTGCCGCGCTTGAGGCCGGGCTTCCCAAGGACCTCGCGGAAAGAATAAGGGCAGTGATGAGCGAGTCGCGTGGCAATGGTCACGTGGCTCGGCTCGCAGAAGTGCGCCTAGGACCACCGATCCCAGATCCGGAAAAGATCATATGCATCGGGTTGAACTATCACGATCACGCCGAAGAGGTGGGAGCGACCCCGCCTGATGCTCCGATCTTTTTCGCCAAGTTCGCAAATTCGCTTGTCGGGCCGTCAGACACAATCGTCCCACCCCGCGACACCAGCAAGGTGGACTACGAGGCTGAACTGGCCGTGGTCATAGGCAAAACGGGCCGGTACATCGATGCCGCCGACGCGCTGGACCACGTGGCCGGTGCAATGGTGCTTAACGACGTAAGTGCTCGTGATCTGCAACTCGCCAACCAGCTTTGGACCGGCGGCAAGGCCATTGATACGTTTGCACCCTGCGGTCCCGCGATCACGCTAGCGGAGGATGCGGGGGATATCATGAACCTGCGCGTCCAAACGCGGGTCAACGGCGAAACGCTTCAGGATGGGAACACCCGAAACATGATTTTCGGCGTTGCGGACTGTATCGCTTTCTTATCCCGCATTATGACCTTGCGCCCCGGAGACATCATAGCCACAGGCACACCCGCCGGTGTCGCAGCGTCGCATTTTCCGGCCCGTTTCCTCAACCCTGGCGATGTTGTGGAAGTAGAGATCGAAGGCCTTGGCCTCCTGCGGAACTCTGTAGTGGAGCCGGGCTAATGAAGTCGGAAACGCAGGCAGTTGTTATAGGCGGGGGCGTCGTTGGTGCAGCCATTCTGTACCACCTAACCAAGGTAGGTATCTCGGATTGTATTTTGTTGGAGCGATCCGAGCTTACAGCAGGCTCTACTTGGCATGCTGCAGGTGGGGTTGGCACTTTTGGTGGGAGCGCCAATGAGGCTTGGCTCCATAAATACGGCTTCGAGATGTATAAAAAGCTCGAAGAAGAAACAGGTATGTCCACCGGCTTTCACCATGTAGGTGAGGTGACCATTGCTCGGACCGACGCGCGGCTAGACGAAATGCGAAGGCACCAAGTGCTGCAACGTCGAAACGGTGTGGATACGTATTGGTTATCAACGAAAGAGCTATCAGCAGTAGCGCCTGTAATGGATTCGGCAACTATTCTGGGCGCGCTTTTCGAGCCAAGTTACGGTCATGTTGACCCAGCGAGTACTACCAATGCGTGGATTGCTGCTGCGCGCAAATGCGGAGCTGAAGTCCATCGCCACACGCCGGTAATTGAGACGATACATCGACGTGATGGCTCTTGGGATATCGTAACTCCGGCTGGGTCGATTCATGCAAACCATGTTGTAAATGCCGCTGGGCTATGGGGACGCGAAGTCGCTGCTTTGGCCGGGGTATACCTGCCGATGATGCCTGTAGAGCATCACTACTTTGTGACAGATCGGATTGAAGAGGTCGCGAACCTTTCAAACGAGTTGCCACTGATCGGAGATGCGGATGCCGAATACTATCTGCGTCAGGAGCGAGACGGTCTTCTACTTGGGGTTTATGAGGATACTTGCACACACTGGGCAGAGAAAGGTACGCCTTCAGATTTTGGGCACGAATTGTTGCCCGATGCCTTGGAGCGAATTGAGCGCAACTTGTCTCAGGCTGTCGAAGCGGTGCCGTGTCTGAGTACGGCTGGTATAAAGCGCGTTATAAATGGGCCGATCATGTTTTCTCCGGATCTGGCTCCACTTGTCGGGCCATATCCAGGCAAGCAGAATTACTGGTGCGCCAATGGAGTCATGACTGGTTTTTCACAAGCGGCTGGAATAGGGTTAGTTCTTGCGCATTGGATAACTGAAGGTGAACCGCCCCTCGATGTTGGAACGTGGGACGTCGCACGTTTTGGGCTTTGGGCAGATAGGGATTATGTAAAGGCGCGTACCGGAGATATGTACGCAACGCGCTTCAAAACACTATACCCATACGAAGAAAGACCGGCTGGCCGACCAGTTATTACCACTCCAGCCTATGAGTTTTACAAGTCCAAAGGCGCTGTTTTCGGTGCTTCCGACGGTGTCGAGTTCCCATTGTGGTTCGCGCCGGAAGGTGTCGAGCCAGCCGATAGTCTAACTTATAATCGGCCGAACTGGTTTGAACATGTGGGCAATGAATGCCGAGCGTTGCACACGGGCGTAGGACTTATCGACATAACCACTTATGGAATGCACTCGGTCCGAGGGGCAGGGGCCCACAATTGGCTTAACCATATACTTGCAGGTCGAATTCCAACCGAAGATATGCGTTTGTCACTTTCAGCAATGCTCAATGAAAAGGGACGTGTGGAAGCAGAGTTTTCGGTGCTTCGTCTTGAGGAAGAAAACTACCTGCTGATTGGGTCAGGTGCGGCGGACAGATACATACACAGATACTGGCAAAAATTCCTACCCATAAATGAGGTGGAAGTCAAAAGCCTTACAAGCTCCTTCAGCGGTTTGTCAATCTCGGGTCCGAATGCAAGGATACTTTTGCAAAGGTTGACGAACACGGATTTGTCACCTGAAACGTGGAAGTATGCTTGGGCTGGTCGCGTCGATCTTGGCCCTTGTAAAGACGCTTTATTGATCCGTGTTGCCTACACTGGCGAGCAAGGCTTCGAGATCTGGGTCCCCACTGACGATCACTTGCCGCTGGTGGAAACGCTCTGTGATACTGGCAAAGATCTTGGTTTCACACTCGCCGGCGTTCGCGCGTTGAATTCACTTAGAATCGAAAAGGGTTTTGGTGCTTGGGGACTCGAATACTCGCCAGACTATACACCGTGGGAAAGCGGCATGGATCGTCTTGTCCGACTCGGCAAAGGTGACTTTGTCGGCCGTTCAGCCGCGTCGGCACAGAGAGATAAAGCAAAAAAATATTCAATCCGTTGTTTCACAATAGATACGCTTGGACCCGACCCATGGGGAGGCGAGCCGATCGAAAAAGATGGCAAGGTTGTCGGCTTCATAAGTTCAGTTGCATATGGATTTCGCACCAATCAAGTCTGCGCCATCGGCTATTTGCTTGGAGAATATGAGAACGAGGCAACTGGCCTCACGGTGGATATTCTTGGCAAACCTTCCCCTGTCAACGTGTTGTCGCGTGCGCCCTTTGATCCCGATGGATTACGCATGCGCTCATGAATACCAACTGCCCATCAGAAAGGAACTAAGTAATGAGCATACTTTCGATATTCCGTGGAGCCGTTGCTGGTGCCACCATCTGTTTTTTTGCATCGTCAGCAGTCCCGCAAGAAGTGCTGCGGGTGGGTGTGTCGTCAGGCTACCCGCCTTTTGACGTTCTTGAGCCGGATGGAACTCTATCCGGTTTCGATATCGATATCGCCAACTTGCTTTGCGCTGAAATGAACATGACTTGCGAATTTGTGGACATTGACTGGGATGGCATCATACCTGGTTTAAAGGCCCGCAAATTCGACGCTATCATCTCATCGATGGGCATCACCGAAGACCGCATGAAGCAGGTGGATTTCACCGATCGTTACTACTACTCGGCCTCGGCCCTGATCGCACCAAAAGACACCTCGATTGCGTCGGCGGATGCGGCTGGAACGGCTGGCAAGACCGTCGGCGTGCAACGTGCCACATCGCATGAATGCTACGTGCAAAAGCTGTTCCCCGACGCGGATATGCGCCAGTACCAGACCTCGGAAGAGGCCTATCTGGACCTGCAATCGGGTCGGATCGACGCGGTTCTGGTCGACACCATCCCCGGTGAGGAATGGATCAAATCTGATCCCAAAAACGCCGATTTTGCACCCGTCGCCGCTGATCTCTACGACTTTGACTGTTTTGGCGAAGGCATCGGCATCGCCGTGCGTCAGGACGATGACGAACTGCGAGAAAACCTGAACGCCGCGATCAAGGCGATCCGCGAGTCCGGCGAGTACCAGAAGGTCAGCATGAGCTATTTCGGCCGCGATATCTACGGACCGGATTCCTGAGAACCCGAAAGGAGGCAGGCGAATGGAAGACCTCTGGGAATATCGGGGCCTTCTGCTGCAGGGGACCATGACAACAGTGACGCTGGCCTTGTCGGGCCTTGTGGTTGCCATGGTGCTGGGCCTGCTGGGCGCCTGGGGAAAACTGAGTGGGTCGCGCGTCGGGTTTCGCGCGGCCAACGCCTATACCACGATCGTTCGGTCGATTCCCGATATCTGCATGATGTTGCTGCTGTACTTCGGGGGTCAGACCCTGCTAAACCAGATCGGGCAGGCAACAGGTTTGTGGGAATACATTGAAATCAACCAGTTCCTGGCCGGGACTATAACGATAGGCATCATTTTCGGTGCCTACATGACCGAGACCTTTCGCGGGGCCTTTCAATCTATTCCCAAGGGACAATTCGAAGCCGCGACCGCCATCGGCATGTCGCAGATGCAGTGCTTTCGCTACATCACCCTCCCCCAGCTTATGGGCTACGCCATTCCCAGCCTCGGCGTAAACTGGATGGTCCTTCTCAAGACCACGGCGTTGGTATCGATCATTGGGCTGCAGGATGTCGTTTGGTACGCCCTGTCTGCCGGGCGCACAACGCGCAATCCGTTCACGTTCTTTCTGGCCGTTATGGCGATCTATCTGGTGCTGACCTTTATCTCGGAATTGATCCTGCGCTGGCTAGAGCGGCGCTACACCGTAGGGCGGAGGCCAGCGGGCGCATGAGTGAAACTGACACTGATACCGACCCGACCGACCCCGTCGCCGATTTCTTCACGGCCATCGCGGAATTCAGCGAATCCAAGGCTCCGCTGGATTTTGTGCTGATCTTCCAGAACTGGGAGCTGTTCTACAACGGGCTTCTCAACACATTGTCACTGGTTACACTGGCATTGGTGATCGGCATGTGCCTGGCATTGCCGATGGCCATCGTCAAATCGCAGAAAACGCCGGTCGGCTCGCAACTGGTGACGGCCTTCGTTTACATCTTCCGGGGCACGCCCCTGCTGGTGCAGGCCTATATCATCTACTATGGTCTCGCCCAATTCGAGGCGGTCCGCGACAGCATCTTCTGGCCCTATCTGCGCGAGCCATGGTGGTGCGCCCTGATCGCCTTTTCGATCAACAGCGCGGCATATCAGGTCGAGATTTATCGCGGCGGCATCGACGCCGTTCCGCGCGGTGAAATTGAGGCCACAAAGGCCATCGGATTTTCGCGTTGGGGGGCTCTGCGCCACATCATCCTGCCATCCGCTCTGCGGCGTTGCTTTCCGATGTGGGGCAATGAAACTATTTTCCTGCTGCACGGAACCGCCATCGCCTCGACAATCACGGTCATCGACATCCTTGGTGCTGGGCGTCAGCTTAACGCGCGGTATTATCTGGCTTATGAAGGGTTCATCACGGCGACGATCATGTACATGATCCTTATCTTCCTACTGACTCGCGTGCTGAACCGCATCGAGCGTCACCTGATGAAACATATGGGAAACGCGACGCTGGTAAAGCCTGCCGTGACCGGCCTGCCAGGGTAACGCTTTGACGACGGTTCGGGAGGCAGAAGTAAAGGTCACTATCCTCCGGGCAGTTCCGGGCGATCTGGCCCAGGTCAAACGCGTGACGTATGACGCCTACAACGGATATATCCCGATGCTAGGACGTGAGCCAACCCCGATGCAACAGGATCATGAAGCCCGGATCGACAAAGGCGAAGTGTTCGTTCTGGTGCGGGGCAAGCAGGTCGGCGGCGTCATCGTTCTTGAAGACCATGGCGACGAAACGCTGGTTTACAGCGTTGTCGTCGATCCGCAGTGTCAAGGGCTGGGGTTTGGTCAGCGCCTGCTGCACTATGCCGATGCGCATGCGCGCATCAACGGGCACAGCCGGTTACGTCTGTGCACCAGCGACAAGATGCAACGAAACCTCGATATCTATTCGGCTTTCGGGTATCGCGAAGTGGCGCGCGAGGATTTCGATCTGGACAATAGCCCCACCGTTGTCTGGATGGTCAAGACCATCGATGCTTCCTGAGCGCCTGTCAGTTTCGGGTATTGGCCAGAAACTTGTCGAAATGTTCGGACGAGCCTTCTATGAAGACATCGTTGGGGGGGCCGTCCAGTTCGACCTCACCCTTGTGCAGGAAAACCACCTTGGAGGACACATCGCGCGCAAAGCTCATTTCGTGCGTTACAACCAGCATAGTGCGCCCCTCATCCGCAAGCGAGCGCATGACTTTCAACACTTCGCCCACAAGCTCTGGGTCCAGTGCTGAGGTCGGTTCGTCAAACAAAAGAACATCGGGATCCATCGCCAGCGCTCGTGCGATCGCAACGCGCTGCTGCTGACCGCCCGAGATCTGTGCAGGATAGTAATCCTTACGTTCGAACATGCCAACGCGCTGCAAGACCTCTTCCGCATGTTCCCGCGCCGCGGCTTTGGATTGCCCCAGTACATGCACTGGGCCCTGCATAACGTTTTCCAGAACAGTCAGGTGCGTCCACAGATTGAAGCTCTGGAACACAAAGCCAGTGTGTTTGCGTAGTTCGCGCACTTCGGCCTCAGGTACTTTGGACGGTCCCTGATCCAAATCGATGGTCTGAGTGTTGATGGTGATCTGCCCGGCATCTGCACGTTCCAGAAAATTCAGGCAGCGCAAAAAAGTGCTTTTGCCCGACCCCGATGCGCCGAGGATAGACACCACGTCGCCTTCGCTAGCCGACAGGGAAATTCCTTTAAGAACCTCCAGGGTTCCGAACGATTTTCTAATACCAACCGCGCTCAGGCGTGGTACTGCGGCTTCAGGCATAGCGGCAAGCATCTTGTAAGCCCTTTTTCATTTTCGACATTTGACTAAATTGTCGTAAATATGTCAATTAGGCTTTGAGTCACCAGCCAGTAAAGCATAAAACCTTGCGCTATTTTGGCGTTTAGCCTGGTTTTTAACTACTATACTTCAATAGAGAGCATTTGAGGTTGGCCCATGCGGTCGACTGCAGTTTTGGTTCAACTCGATGGTATCGTGGGATCATCTTACAAAGGCCGAGCACAACCTTGGTTCCGCGAATGTGATTGTTTGTAGCTGTTTGTTTTGCAAAATTTTAACTATTTAAGGTTCAGCCAAGGATATCGTGTTACGTCACTTCCGGAGTAGTCCGGATCAAGATAGATAAAGCATCTGTGTATGAGTCCATGATCGATTTCAAAAACGTCGCACCACCTTCCGGCCAAACACTCAGGGTCACCAGCACGCCATTCTCCATCCCTGTGCACGCCGTCGCTCATGCCTTCGCAGGCGAACAAGGGTGTTGATGTCATAATCCAATTGATTTCATCGTACCGATGCCGAATTCGCGAAATCGTTTCACCAACATCTGAAAATAGCTGAGAAATCTCAACTTTTCCTCGGGCCAAACCCCATTTAGGGAAATACACTTGGGCTTGATCTGTAAAGAGGTCGACAATTGGTTTTCCATCAGGTGTAAGTCCTCCTGCATCGAAGGCCTTAAGGTATCTTAATACGAGTGATTTACGATCCGCATCAGTCATTGCGTTAGCTCCTAAGACTTATTCAATGGCTCAGGTTTGGGGTCGGGATCGCCCAGTTCCTTTAATTCGGCCATGGTGTTCAGCTTCGTTGATTGCTTCAAACGTTTCGCGGCCACCGGCAAAGATATATGGGGTCATTTTCAGCGCATTTAGAAAACTTTCTACGTAAAGTCGGGGGAAGACATATACGAACCCAAACATGACTTTCTTAGGCTAAAACGCGGGCTCACAGGGGCAATGCGAGCCCGCTAGTTAAGCCGAGAGGCTGGGGGAGCAGGGCAGAGCGGGTAAAGTCACTGCGACTCTCGACACAGGGATGAAAAGCAGTAAGATTCGACGGACCATCCTTTCTGTTAACTGCTATACGTACGGGAGGCTTTGCGACGAATACTGTTGAAGATCTGCATTTCGATGAACGTTCAGCCAATCATCAGCGGATCGGTGCAAAGCGTGCATGTAAGGAAACACAAGTGCCTGAGTCGCACGTTCATCGAATTGCTGATGTGTTTTTCAGCTTGCTAAATGATGATTGTTTTTCTCATCTTTGTTGCAACGAATGTGTTTTGACAATGAGCTGAAACCGCATACTGCCAACTTACCGCTTTCAATTCACATAGGTCATCTGTGCATTTTTCGGCGTGCGAAAAACTTGGCCTTCTGTTTTTCAAACTGGGCTGATTGGTCGGGGTTTCACTCCCCCCAAAGTTGAAGCAACGAAAAAGGTTGCCAACTTTGTTTTACGAATTACGATTCATCCGAAATAGACGTAGTAAGAGCAACGACGATAAACAGGGGCATATCAAATGTCTTTACATCGTTATCCTCCGCATAAAAGCGCTTACGCATTCTATTCTGAGGTTTACGGTCATGCGCTTCGGGAAACACGCCCGGCCGGTCAAACCGGAGCAGTTATGATGCGTGGGGAGCAAACGGCTGGCGACTGGTCGGATGCACCGGTTCCTGATTTGGTGATCACTGTAGTTGAGCAAAACAATGTGCGGGCAAGTCTAGACTTAGGAGCCGGTCGTTTTCGCGCCAATACCCGGCAAAACGATTTCATTGTCGTGCCGCCAAATACACCGACTGAAATAGTTTGCGACGATGCGCATTCAGTCCGGTTTCTGGCCATACCTTACGGCAAACTGCTTGACTTTGTCGGACCGGAACGAGGTTTGCCCGCAGACGGTGATTTTGGCCGGTTGCACACTGGCATGCAGCAAAACCTTAGACTGGTCGCCCAATTCAATCGAATCTGGTCCGAAAGTGCGATGGGCGATCCTTACGGTGCGCTCGGTGCGGACGGTTTGATGCTTCAACTTATCGCAATGCTGCTCGAATTCCGCGACAGGACAGTTGCCGAAAATGAGAATTCCAATGCGCTTGATCCGTTTCGCATGGATCGTGTGATCCAACGGATCGAGGCGGGGTTAGACGAAAATCTGACTATCAACGACCTCGCCGACGAAGCCGGTCTGTCGCCCTGGCATTTTGCCAGATGTTTCAAGGTTGAAACCGGCCAGACCCCGGCATCTTTTGTCATGAACCGCCGCGCGGAACGCGCGTGCGACATGCTCGCGAACAGCAACGACAGCGTGACCCAGATCGCCTTTGCCTGCGGGTTCTCCTCGTCCCAGCACATGGCCACCGCCTTACGCCGATTGCTGGGAACAACCCCGTCCGCTTATCGGCAGGAGAGAAAGTCATGACGGATAGACAACAAGAGCCGTTATGCTCGAACTCCCTACAGCCAAATATGGAAATCCTCGTGAGAGTAATGGTACAATTTTATCCCTGTAGAAAGGACCCTTTGCGATGAGCACTCCTCGCCATGCCGCACCGGGTCGGAGTTTTGACGACTACGCGGATTTCTACCAAAACTCCGATTACAATCTTTTTCCGCAGGAACATCGTGCATCGGGCAGTATGTCAGTGCGGATGATGTCCGTAAAGCAGGAGCCGATCGATATGATCGACGCGGGCACGCCGGATCTTGTCGTGGCTGTTACGCATTCTGACATTGCCGAAATGGGTATCGATTTCGGCGATGGGCTGCATGTCGATAAGTCTGTGAGAGCCAACTCGATTACGATTACACCACCGCATTCTGAAGGGCGCTTTGCCGTGCACAATCGACACACGGTGCAGACGGTGATCATCAACGGTAAACTCGTTTCGGACATGCTTGATCGGCATGCGATAGGCAGCTCAGTTTGGGAGCAGTATGTCGGGCATGTCACGTTTCATCAGCACGTGTCGGATTTGATCGGCTCGATGTGGCGCTGTGCGGCGGTCGATAGCCTTGCCAACGATCTCTTCATGGACGGTTTGACGCTGGAGCTTTTGTCAGCGCTTGCTTCAAATCCGACACTGTCACCTATGCAAAACGGTCGCGCGGATACGCGTGTGATGCGTGTGATAGAATATGTCGAGGCTAATCTGCACGGTGATATCGCATTGCTGGAACTGGCTGCCATCGCTGAAATGAGTGCAGCACGACTGTCGCGCACTTTTAAAGCTACAACCGGAGAAACGGTTTGGGCCTATGTTCGTCGCCGCAGGCGGGAAAGGATCACATGACTCGGGTACGCCATGCGGCCCCGGGCCGCAGTTTTGATTGTTACGCAGATTTCTATCAAAACTCAGCATATGCTGACTTCACGCAGACGCATCGGGAAGGGGGCGGTCTCGGTGTGCGAATGTTCAACGCCAAGCAGGAACCGATTGATCTAATCGACGCCGCTGTTCCGGACTTGGTTCTCATCAAAGTTCACAGCGAATGCAGAAATGTGGCTCTGGATGTTGGTGACGGCCCCAAGCACTTTGACCGAGTGCGACCAGGCGCGTTTACACTTGTTCCTGCGAACACCGAAGAACGGTTTCGCATTCCAGTCCCTCATGAAACCAGCTTCCTTGTGATCGACGCCGATCGCGCAAACAAACTTTTGGATCAACATGGCACCTCATTGGATGCTTTAACCAGAGGGTTAGGAACGCATTTTTGGGATGACTCGATCTCCGGCGCATTTCAACGGCTTTGGTCAACTCTGGGTTCAAACGGAGCGATGAACAGCCTGATGGCAGACGGGCTGACACTTCAAATCCTGGGCCACCTTGCTTCTGCCTCTGACCTGTTGCCCAGTGAGAATGCTGTTCAAGACACACGCATTCAGGCGGTAATCGAGTATATCGAAGACCAGCTATGCGACCCACTTTCCATTTCTGAGCTGGCTGCCATCGCCGGCATGAGCGCGGGTCATTTTGCCCGCTGCTTCAGGGCCACGATGGGCGAGACAGTCTGGGACTACGTCCAGCGCCGTCGCTGCGAACGGGCACAGGAGTTGCTTCTGAACGGCTATGCGAGTTCTGGCGAAATCGCTCTACGCACAGGTTTTGCCAGCACAGAGCATATGACACTTTCAATTGACGCTCGATTGGCACTCCAAGGGCGCAACGGGTCAATAACTTCCGCTGCTAACTCTGCAGGGTCCGACACCTCCGTAGGCGGCCTGGCCGCGACTGCGTTGTGCCGCGTGCTCGACTGGATCGAAGACGCGCTGGCAGAGGAGCTTGATCTGGCGCAGCTGGCCTCTGTCGCGGGGCTGTCGCCCTGGCACTTCGCGCGTTGTTTCAAGGCCGAGACAGGCATGACCCCGGCCTCTTACGTCATGTACCGCCGTGTGGAACGCGCCCGCGATATGCTGGCGAACGGCAGCGACAGCGTGACCCAGATCGCCTTTGCCTGCGGGTTCTCGTCGTCCCAGCATATGGCGACCGCTTTCCGCCGGTTGCTGGGAACAACCCCGACCGCCTATCGGCAGGAGCGCAAGTCATGAGCGATCCGAGATATGCGGCCTCTCCGGACGCAATGTTTGACAGTTTTGCAGAGTTCTACATGAACTCCGCCTACAACCAGTTTCCCCAAGAACACCGATCGGGCGGAAGTTTCGGTATCGACATGGTTTCCGTGGATCAGGATCCAATTGACATGATCGATGCCGCAGTCCCCGAATTGCTGATCGTCCTGACACGCAGTTCGCAACGCGAAGTCGGGCTGGATGCGGGCGACGGGTTTCGATTGCACAAAGACATTCCAGTCGACACGGTCAGTGTTGTTCCCGCCATGGTGGAAGAACGGTTCATGTTGAGTGATCCGCACAGTATAACTGTAACAGCTTTGCACGCCAAACGCCTCGCCGAAGTACTGGATGTGCATGGTCTGGAACCGGAATGCTGGGCCAGGTATGTCGGCGATATGGCGCCGCGCAGTGATATCGCGAGCACAATCAAAGCGCTTTGGTCGCAAACCGCCAGCACTAGGCCAGTAGATGGGCTAAAGGTCGACGCGCTGACGCTGCAATTGCTGGCGCAGGTTTGCAGCAGTCCGTCTTTGTCTCCGACACTCGAGGGTCGGGCCGATGCGCGCATTGTCAAGGTCATCGAGTTTATCGAAGATCGTTTGTGCACCCCTCTGTCGCTTTCTGAACTCGCCACGGTTGCAGGGATGAGCGCTGGTCATTTCGCGCGATGTTTCAAAGCAACGACCGGTGAGCCGGTCTGGGATTATGTTCTGCGCCGACGGTGCGAACGCGCGCAAGAGATGCTGTTATTTGGTCTTCAGAGCCCTGGGGAAATCGCACTGGTCACAGGCTTTGCGAGTGCAGTTCATATGACTTTGTCGATTGATACCCGGCTGGCCCTGCAAGGGCGCAGCGAGTCAATCCATTCGGTAATTTCCACTGCCGATTCTACTGGGTCCGAAACCTCTGTAGGCGGCCTGTCCGCGACCGCTTTGTGCCGCGTGCTCGACTGGATCGAAGACGCGCTGGCAGAGGAACTCGATCTGGCGCAACTGGCCTCGGTCGCCGGGCTGTCGCCCTGGCACTTCGCGCGTTGCTTCAAGGCCGAGACGGGCATGACCCCGGCATCTTACGTCATGCACCGCCGCGTGGAACGCGCCCGCGATATGCTGGCGAACAGCAGCGACAGCGTGACCCAGATTGCCTTTGGCTGCGGGTTTTCATCCTCACAGCATATGGCTACTGTGTTCCGCAGGGTTTTGGGCACGACCCCGACTGCCTACCGACAGGAGCGAAGATCGTGAGCGTTGGCACATCTCAACCAAGTTCTGAATACGTAAGGTGGCTTCTCAGCCGGTCCGAATATCAAAGCGACGTCAAAGCAATTGGCCGCAGCGCGTTGGATATAGCCCGTTTAGAGCAAGCGGCAGGTTATTACGAGCGGCCCGATCCGAAAGAGTTCGTCTTGCAATTGTCATTAAGCAAGTCGGACAAAATATGTTTAGATCATGGTGAGCGGCGATTTTTCGGTGGAGCGGAGGCAGGACGTCTTGCTCTTTCACCAGTTGGTACCCCGTGCACCTATGATGCCCGTCAATCTTCGCGTTTTCTGATACTCAGCTTGCCGACTGAAATCGTGCATGACAGCGCGCTTGAGGCAAATGTTCCGTTTCTGTGTGATTTCGGCGGCCTGCACCATAAGATCTTTGATGATCCGCTGATCTGCCTCTTGCTGCGCAATCTCTGGAACGAGGCGCAGATTGCGGATGGTCCGTCGCGTCTCTTTGCGGATAGTGCGATTCAAACGATCATTGCGACATTGATACGTAAAGAGCATGGCGAGCTGAAAGCGCACAGCTCAAACGGCGGCTTGTCAGCCCGTGTTTTCGCCCGGGTGGAGGAGAGGATTGCGGAAGGGCTGGCCGAGGATCTGGGCCTTGCTGAACTCGCCGCTGTCGCCGGCTTGTCGCCGTGGCATTTTGCAAGGTGCTTTAAGGCTGCGATTGGCGTGACCCCGGCAACCTATGTCATGCAGCGGCGTGTCAAACTGGCCTGCGAAATGCTGGCCGAGAATGACGCAAGCGTCACGCATATTGCCTACGCTTGCGGGTTCTCCTCATCGCAACACATGGCCACGGTTTTCAGACGGACGCTGGGTGTAACACCTACGGCCTACAGAAACGCCGTCTTGGACTGACTATTCGAAGTCACCCTTTCTAATAGGTGTTGGTGTGTTGCGCATTGCACCGCCAACACAATAGCAGTGAAGAACGCGGATCAATTCCATTCTGGCTCTGCGATATCCCGATTGTTTAACATCAACACGGTTGTGTAATGGGCGGTTCAGTTTCTTCTGTGCCACCTATCGAAACTGGTTTCTCGGATCATCTGGAGTTAGGAGATCGTTTAAGGGATATGATCACTGAAGAAACATGCCAATTCCGCAAGATCATGAACATAACAGCAAACCCAAAGACGCTGTGACCGGACGATTCGTGGTCATTTAGGGCACAGGTCCGCGATAGATGCTCTCTGCATCAGGGAGCTCAAAACGTGTCAGGGCCGACCCACAAAACGGAGACGCGAAATGGCTTCAGGCCCCGAATTGCTGAAACCAGACAATTGCCAGATGATCATCATTGATCACCAACCCCAAATGGCGTTCGGCGTGCAATCGATCGACCGTCAGACACTGAAAAACAACGTGGTCGCCCTTGCAAAGGCGGCGAAACTGTTTGAAGTGCCGACCACGCTGACAACTGTTGAGACCGAGAGCTTTTCCGGGCACACTTATCCGGAGTTGCTGGCCGTGTTCCCCGACCACCCGATCTATGAGCGGACGTCGATGAATTCCTGGGACGAACAGAATGTTCGCGACGCATTGGCCCGGAATGGTCAGAAAAAGGTCGTCGTAGCTGGCCTTTGGACCGAGGTTTGCAACAACTCGTTCTCGTTCGACGCCATGCGCGAAGGCGGGTATGAGATTTACATGGTTGCTGACGCGTCGGGCGGGACGTCTGTCGATGCCCACAACTACTCGATGCAGCGCATGGTGCAGGCTGGCGTACATCCGGTCACGTGGCAACAGGTGATGCTTGAATGGCAGCGAGACTGGGCGCACCGCGATACATACGATCCGGTTATGACTATCGTCCGCGAACACTCTGGAGCGTATGGTATGGGTGTGGATTACGCTTATACGATGGTTCATGGCGCAGATGAGCGCGTAATACATGGTGACGTGGTGGCGCCTGCGGCGAAGACAACGTAACCGATTACAGGCACGGTCGAAAGTTCGCAATCGTTTACTGCGGTTTAAGAACATCTTGCCATTGAAGTCCCGAGGTGCACATGACTTGGACTGCCTATGTAATAGCGTTTTCTGTTGGCCTCGCAGTGGGTGCTGCGTACGGCATTCTGAATGTACGCTCACCCGCTCCACCGATCATAGCACTTGTCGGGTTGCTGGGTATTCTCGCTGGAGAGCAGATTCCAACCTTGGTAAAGCGGTTGCTTGACGGCCAAATAATCAATTTGTCCGTCCTGAAGGAAGACTGTGGGCATCATGTCCTTGGGCCGCTCCCGAGTCGAACAAAACTTGAAGATCGACGAAAGGAAACTTCCACATGAAGCCAGCAGTCGAGCGGTCAAAAGTATTAGCTCCAAAGGATGCGTTTATCTGCATGGGTTTCTCCAACCTCGACAGATCTTCAAACGCTACCGCCATCCATCAAAGTAGAAGTAAAGCCGGCAAACCGTGCGAAAGTCAGTCGCCAGTCATTAGTGCATCAGAAGTCGCGATCTAAATCGAGCAATCCAGAGGGCGCTACCAAAATGTAAACTCGCGGAATCGTCCTATGACATCTTACTACTTCCTGAGCATCTGGGCAGTGTCAGGATGTTCGGTTTAAATCTCGTAACCTGGATAAATTAAGATGGTTGCAGAAACAGCAAACGACGCCAAAAATACTGCTCCTCCCCTTCCCAAGGCGTCGCCGTGGGCCCCCTTTCGTGAAAGGGGGTTCACGGTTTTGTGGATAGCGACAGTTGTGTCGAACACAGGCACCTGGATGCACGACGTGGGTGCGGGCTGGTTGATGACGGAATTGTCGCCTTCACCGGCCGTGGTATCCATGGTGCAAGCTTCGACAACCCTGCCTGTTTTCTTGTTCGCTTTAGTCGCGGGAGCTCTCGCTGACATTCTGGATCGGCGAAAGATGCTTTTGGTCGTCAATATTGCCATGGCTATTGCCGCGTTACTGCTGACTATTTTGGTTGTGGTTGATGCAGTTACCCCTGTGCTTCTTTTGGCCTTTACGTTTGCCTTCGGCACAGGTGCTGCGTTTTTAGCACCGGCATGGCAGGCGATTGTTCCGAAGCTGGTTCCCCACGAAGCATTGGCTTCGGCTGTTTCGCTCAATTCGATGGGCATCAATGTTAGCCGGGCCATCGGTCCTGCGGTCGCTGGTGTCTTAATCGTCTCAGTAGGTCTAGCTTCGCCTTTCCTTGTGAATGTTGTTTGTACCTTTGCCATCATTGCTGCGTTGCTGTGGTGGCGTCCGGCTCCTGCTCCCGAGCAAACGCTGCCTCCAGAACACGTCTTGGGTGCAATTCGGTCGGGCGTGAAATATGCCCTTAACAGCAGCCCTTTGAAGCAGACTATCGTTCGCGCGATCGGGTTCTTTCTCTTTGCCAGCGCGTATTGGGCTATGCTGCCTTTGATCGCGCGTGATGTGCTAAACGGCGGGGCGTCTTTGTATGGCATCTTGCTGGGCTGTGTCGGTGGTGGTGCTGTGGTTGGCGCACTTGTGATGCCCACCATTCGCGCGCGTCTTGGAGCGGACTGGACGGTGAGATGCGGTGCCGGTGTTACCGCTCTGGTCCTCTTGTTGTTTGCCTTTGCTCCGAACGGGTTTGTTGCATCCATCGCTGCGGCTTTGGGCGGCGTCGCATGGATAGCGGTTCTTTCCAGCCTGAACGTATCGGCGCAAACGGCGCTGCCCGATTGGGTGCGTGCCCGGGGTCTGTCGATTTTCCTGATGGCCTTTTCCGGTTCGATGGCCGTCGGTAGTTTGATCTGGGGTCAGATTGCCCTGATGACGGACGTCCCGACGGCCCTTTTCATTGCGGCGGTCGGTGCGTTGCTTGCCGTATTGCTGACCTGGCGGGCGCGGCTGGGTCAGGGCGAAAAGCTGGATTTCACACCGTCAATGCATTGGCCACAGCCCTTGTTAGAACGCAGCGATCCTGACGAGCATCGGGCGGTGACGATACAAATTGCATATCAGATTGAAGGGTCTGATCACAACGCGTTCAAGGAACTCATGCTTTCCTTGCGCGACACGCGGCGTCGTATGGGGGGTTACGGTTGGATCCTGATGCAGGACGCGACCAATTCTGAACGTTTTGTGGAAACCTGGCACGAGACCTCCTGGACACAGCATCTGCGGCACCATGCTCACGTGACGGTGTCGGATCAGGCGCTGCAGGAGAGTATTCACAAGCTCCACAAAGGGAACGAAGCACCAAAAGCTGAACACTTTCTGGCCAGTGAAGGACCGGCACCAGGAGGAGAAGATGACTAGTTTGGTCACTTTGATACCCCTCTCGGCGCGCGTGATGATGTCGGCGGTGTTTGTGTATAGTGGTGCCACGAAACTCATCGGTTTCGAAACGACCGTCGCCGAAGTATCCGGCATGGGCATCCCGCTTCCATTTGTCAGTGCCGTGGGCACAATCGTGGTGCAACTGTGTGCCGGGATTGCCTTGTTGTTGAACCGGTTTGTTGTCCCCGCCTGCGTTTTGCTGGCTGGTTTCACCGTTGTCGCAACTTTGTTCGGCCATCAGTTCTGGCGGGCAGAAGGCGATGCGTTCAATCGCGAAATCACAACCGCGCTGGAACATCTTGCAATTGTCGGAGGTCTCGCAGCGCTGGCCTACGCCCACAGTCTGGAGCGCCGCCTGAGATGAGGGCCGCTGAAAAAATACGATGCGGCATCAGTCGGTGGACCATCGTGTTTTTAGCCGGAGTGTTGATCGTCGTAGAACCCGAACCTCTTTGGGCGCAGGATGGCTGCGTCCCGAGTTTTTCCAAACTCAGATTTGACGACGATGTAAGCTGCTACCAGAACCCGGCCAATCGCAAGACATTCCTCGACCGAATGAAATACGTGCCGCTCAATCCCGAAGGGACCAGCTATTTGTCCTTTGGCGGCGAGATCCGCCAGCGGTACGAGTATACGCATAATCCGGGGTTTGGCGCGGACCCACAGGACAAGCGTGGCGCCTATCTGCAACGATACGCGTTCCACGCCGACTGGCATTTGAACGAGCGTTTTCGCTTTTTCGGACAACTCACAAGCACTTTTGGCGTGGGCCGGGCCGATGGTCCAAGCCCCGTGGATGAGAACCAGTTGACGGTTCAAAATGCCTTCGCCGAGGCCACGCTGATGGAGTCGGACAACGCTGAATTGCGGTTCCGGTTAGGCCGGCAGGAACTCCAGTTCGGTTCCGGCCGGCTTATCGATGTGCGGGAAGGGCCAAACGTCCGGCGCACGTTCGATGGAGGTCGCGCCACACTGCTGACAGGCGACTGGCAGATTGATGGCTTTGCGGCCCGACCGCGCGAGTCAAGACGGGGCGTTTTCGACGACCGGACCAATGACGATGTGTTTCTTTGGGGCGTTTACGCGACCGGCAGCACATCGCTGGTACCGGTCGGGGCGCTGGACCTTTATCTGATTGGGTTTCACAACGACTCGGGTAGTTTTGAAAAAGGCACGGCTGAGGAGGACCGGATTTCTGTCGGCGCGCGTTACTTTGGGTCGTCAGGAAACTGGGGCTGGAATTGGGAAGCCGTCTACCAGTTCGGAGAGTTCGGCGCGGGTGACATTCGTGCATGGACGATTGCAACCGACACCGGCTACACGATCCAAAATCATCCGTGGCGTCCACGATTTGCGTTGAGCCTGAATGTAGCCAGCGGCGATGACGACCCAGACAGCGATGACCTTGGAACCTTCAACCCGCTGTTTCCGCGCGGAAATTATTTCTCGGAGGCCGCAATTCTCGGCCCGCTCAACTTCTACAACATCCACGGTTTCGTAACGGCGCATCCTAACGACAAACTCTCGGTTCAGGCGGATGTGAATTTCTTCTGGCGCTACAGCGTTGACGACGGCGTTTACGCGCCACCGTCGCGACTATTGCGCGCATCCGGCGGCAGCGACGAAAGGTTTGTGGGTTCTGCGCTATCGCTGTCAGCTCAATACGCGCTGACGGACCGGATCGTGTTGACCGGCATCTACACACGGTTTTTCACCGGTGACTTCTTGAAAGATACCGGCCCGTCGAAAGATGTCGATTTCCTCGAACTGACGGCCCAGTTTAAGTTTTAGGATACAGCACAGAAAGTTGGAAACCATCGCTTTTGAAAGGCAAAACCATGAGTTGGAACAAGTGCCCTGAACCAATACTCGGTGACAAATCAACCGTCGATGCGGTCGAGACTGTGATTGTCCCGCGCGCTGTCGACCTGGGCGAAATGATCGTCCGACGCGCTTTGCCGAGCACCGAAAGGCAGATGGTCGGACCGTTTATCTTCTTGGATCAGATGGGTCCCGCAGAGTTTCTGACCGATCAGGGTATCGATGTCCGCCCACATCCGCATATCAACCTGTCTACGCTGACCTATTTGTTTCAGGGGCAGATCCTGCATCGCGACTCGCTTGGAACCGAGCTTGCGATTGAGCCGGGCGCGGTGAACTGGATGACCGCGGGACAGGGCATCGTTCATTCTGAGCGCACCAGCCAAGAGCGCAAGGCAACCGGGCAAACGCTGTTCGGCCTGCAAACATGGATGGCTTTGCCGCGCGACAAGGAAGAATGCCAACCGGATTTTGCGCATTTCGCCAAGACGTCACTTCCTGTGATCGAAGGCGACGGCGTCACGGCGCGGTTGATCTCAGGTGGTGCTTTCGGCAAGAGGTCACCGCTCGCGGCACCTTCTGAGACGCTGTACGCCGATATTCAACTGGCGGATGCCTGCAAGGTGCCCGTTGATCCTTCGGTTGAAGAAAGGGCGATCTATACGATTTCCGGCGAGATCGAGATTGCCGGCGATGTGTTCGGCCCCGGCCAGCTTCTTATCCTGCGCCCAAAGGATGCAATCACGGTTACAGCAAAAACAGCCTCGCGATTTATGGTGTTTGGCGGGGAGCCGATGGAAGGCCCGCGCTATATCTGGTGGAATTTCGTTTCTTCCAGACTGGAGCGTATCGAGCAGGCCAAGGAAGAGTGGTCAAAAGGCCGGTTTGAGACCGTTCCGGGGGATGAAAGTGAGTTTATCCCGTTGCCGTCGGACGCAGGAAAACCGCGCAAGGCGCTTGGGGGCGTGTACTACCCATAAACCCGCGCCAGAGCTTTAAGTTCGGAATTAAGTAGAGGAGCTACGCAATGACCAAGGCAACCATTCCAGGTCTTCACCATGTCACAGCAATTTCCGGCTCGCCCCAGGAGAATGTTGATTTTTACGTCAAGACCCTTGGTCAGCGGCTTGTGAAGAAGACCGTCAATTTTGATGATCCCGGAACGTATCACTTCTACTACGGAAACAATACCGGTTCACCAGGAACGATCCTGACGTTTTTCCCTTTTGTTGACGCGGGGCCGGGCCGGGCGGGACCCGGCATGGCCAGCGCAGTAGCCTACGGCGTGCCTTTGGGCGGGTTGGATCACTGGATTGATCAATTGGCCGACGCGGCCATCGACTTTGGCGGTCCGTCCGAGCGTCTCGGCGAACGGGTGATCACGCTGACCGATCCGCATGGGCTGCGCATCGACTTGATCGAACCCAAAGACGCGGGGCCGTCGGAAGATCACGATACCGGGTTTCATTCGGTGACACTTTGGCTTGACAACATTGACCGCACCGCCCGGCTTTTGACCGATCAGTTTGGCTATGAACAGGTCGGCCACGAAAAGACCAAGGATGGCGAGCGGACGCGCTTTCAATCTCCGGGTCAGGGTCGCGGATCCGTGGTTGATCTGCTGACGTCAGACGCCGCCTCGATCGGTCGTCAGGGCGCAGGATCGATCCACCACGTGGCGTTCCGTGCCGAAACCGACGAGATCCAGCGGCATTGGCAGGAAAAGTTGCGCGCTGCGGGATTTGAAGTGACGCCCGTGATCGACCGGCAGTATTTCAACGCCATCTATTTCCGCGAACCGGGCGGAGTTCTGTTTGAGATCGCCACCGATCCACCGGGTTTTGACAGGGACGAACCAATTGAAACCATGGGCGAAAAACTGATGCTACCATCTCAATATGAGGATCGGCGCCAACGTATTGAAGAAATCCTGCCACCACTGGAGATGCCGAAATGAGCCAACCTCCTGGACCCCATGATAACCAAAAGATTGAGGCTGCGGGCGCTCCGGTGTCCAAAGCCCGTCTCGTGGTCGTCATGGCACATGGAAGGGGCGGATCGCCGTCTGACATGCTTGAGTTGGGTCAGCATCTGGCCATGCCGGATGTGGCTTTTGTCGCTCCGGCCGCTGCATATCATTCCTGGTGGCCGAACTCTTTTCTAGCTCCTCTCGAGGAGAATGAACCATGGCTAGGGTCCGCCCTCGCGGCTTTTGAGTCCGCGGTTGGATCAGCAATGAAAGAGGGCGTGCCCGCCGAACGGATTGTGGTCACTGGGTTCAGCCAGGGCGCTTGTCTCGCTTTGGAGCACGGGGCGAGGGCAGGGCGGCCCTATTTGGGTATCGCTGGCCTGTCCGGCGGATTGGTGGGCACAAATGATACCAACGGTCCGCCTCTGCCCGAACTCTATGGGCAGGCGCGTAAAGATTTCGACTACAATGGTCGGGTTGATGGTACGCAGGTTTTTCTGGGCTGCCATGAACGTGACCCTCACATTCCTTTGGCGCGGGTCCATGAGACAGAGTGCGTATTTCAGACCATGGGAGGAACCGTGACCATGCAGATTTACCAAGGTCAGGGTCATGGAATCGTTGAAGACGAAGTGTCGTTTCTGCGTGGTCTTTTGAACAGGTAGGAGACGGGCTGCTTGTGCCTTTCTACTGAGCACTTTTTGTTCGCCAGAGACCCTGCCTTCAGCGGGTACATTGGAGGATTTTTTCTGACTTAGAGATGTTTGGTGGCCTTGCTGGAGCCGCAGTTCAAAGTCTCGACATGCATTTTAAGCGGCCCGTTTCTCAAGGCTGTCTTGCTTGCCTGAACAGGCCTGCAATTAGCGGAGCCGTGACAATCACGACAGATGCAACAAGCAGCGCCGCCGCAATAGGTTTGTCGATGAAGAAGGTCAAATCGTTGTCGGACATCCGCATACCTCTGCGGAAATTGGCCTCGATCAAATTGCCGAGAACTAACGCCAGGACGACCGGAGCCGGATGTATGCCGATCTTTCGAAACAGGTATCCAAGGATCCCGAACGCAACAACTACATATACGGCAAACAGGTCGTTGGAGGACGCATAGGCTCCCAAAAGGCAAATTGCGGCAACGACCGTGGCAATAACACCTCGTGGTATCAAAGTAATCCTGACCCAGAGCTTAGCACCAAAGATGCCCAAAGCCGCCATGATCGGGGCGCCTACAAGCAGCGACAGGAAAATCGTGTAAGGAATGACGGCGTTGTTTGCAAAGAGGAAGGGCCCGGGCTCCAAACCTTGAATGGTCAGCCCGCCGATCAGCACTGCGGCGCTGGCCGAGCCTGGTATGCCCAGTGCGAAAAGGGGGGCAAGAGCGCCGCAAACAGATGAGTTGTTGGCAGACTCTGACGCCACGATACCTTCGGGATTGCCTTGACCGTAGGTGTCCTTGGTGCGGGACAGATTGCGGGCAAAGCCATAGGATACAAGCGAAGCAATGGAAGACCCCGCGCCGGGGATCACGCCGATAACATATCCGATAACCGATCCCTGAACCATTGTCCGGATGTGGATGAACACGGATGACAGGCGCGGACGGACAAGCTCGGAAACCGAATGCAGTTTCAGGCTTCCGCGGCTTTGTTCAACAAGAACAAAAACTTCAGACAAGGCAAACAGCCCGATCAGGGCTGGAAGGAACGGGATGCCGTCGATAAGGCTGTCTGTCACAATAAAACGATCAGTTCCCTCAATCGGATCGATCCCGATCGTGGTGATGAGCAGTCCAAGAAACAGACCGATCAGTGCATTGATTATACCGCCCGAGGATAATGCGGAAATCAGGCTAAGGCCGACAACGGCCAAAGCGAAGTATTCGGCCGGTCCGAAAGCTAGCGCAACATCCGCCATGGCTTGGGCGCTGACAATCAGGAAAATGACGGAAATTGTGGCGCCGACGCCGGAGCTTACCACCGATAGTGTCAGCGCCAGACCGGCTTCCCCTCGCTCACGCATCGGGAACCCGTCAAAGGCTGTGACAGCAGCGGCCGGTTGTCCCGGGGCGTTCACCAGAATGGCCGGGATCGCTGCGGCGAAATCGGCGGCCATGTAGATTGCGACCAACATGACCATCGCAGGGACCGGCTCCATAGTGAATGTCACCGGTATTAGAAGGGCCATTCCCATGCTTGACGTAAGGCCCGGCAAGGCACCAACAAAATACCCGACGATGATGCCGCCCAGCAAAGCTAGGATGACATTTAGTGTGCCAAGTGTGGCGGTGGCCAAAAGCAGGTTTTCAATCATGATGCGTCAAGGAAGAGGGGTTCCTAAGATAACTTTGAACACGACGAATGCGACAAAGAGAACCGTTGCGACTGAAATTACTAACAGGAACGGAGCACGCACCCGCGCGCACAGCGCAAATGCTAGTGTCCATGGAACAATTGTCCAAGCATAGCCAACCGTCTCGACAAGTGGAACAAACAGAACCATCAATGCCATCGACAGGATAAGGGCACCGGGGCGCTTTACCTCTACGACTGTGTCCCGCCCGCTGCGCAATAGCGCGATGAACGCAATCGCTACCAACCCAAGAAGCCCATAAGCCAAGAACATTGGAAATGTCCCGGGACCAAGGCCTCCACCGCTCTGCGCGATCATCTGGCGTGACGTAAGCAGGACGAAAACGCCAAAACTTGCTATCAACGCCAGAACAATGCCATGAACCGTGATGCCGGGCATCAACAGATTTCAGGCATTTGACTCGTCGCCGTCTGACGCAGCCAAGGCCGGGTTCTTTTGTTCAGGGTCAGCCATGCGGTTCAGACTAAACAGTTATCCGCCGGCACCTAAACGGTCGAACCAGGATTTTGTTGCTTCGGCCTGAGAAGATACGAATTCCCCGAATTCTTCGGGACCCTGATATCCATAGTTGAGGCCTGAATCGTTCATGAATATTTGAAAGTCGTCGCTGTCCATGACGCGTTCCACTGCGTCGCAGAGCGCGGTCTGAACTTCCACAGGTGTATCTTTTGGCATTATGACACCGCGAAACTGCTGCCAGTTATTGTCAACGTCGAAGCCTTGTGCGGAAAAAGGCACCGCATCCGGCATCAAGGCCGGCGCTTCTTCAGCCATGATCCCGATCACTTTCAGATCACCGGTTTCAACATGTTGCCGCGTAAGCCCGACATATCCAATCGCAACGTCATTGTGTCCGCCGAGCGCCGCAACAATTCCGTCGCGAACGCTGTCGTAGGGTATCCACTTTACATCGCCTTCATTCAGTCCAGCTGCTTGCTCCATGATTTTCCAGCCTATTTGCCCGCCTGACCCTTCGCCAAAACCGGCTATGGAAATCGAACCTGGATCTGCCTTGGCGGCCTCGGCCAGCTCGCTGAGGTTATCAATCTCGCTATCCCCCGGAACAACCAGCAGGTACGGGTCAACAACCATTCGACACGCAAATGCGACGTCGTCTGTGGTGTAGTTGCCGGTCCGAAGGAACATCCCGAGGTGGGAAGCTGTTACTGAGCCAAATGTCGCGCCGTCACCGTCCTTGCGGGTCAGCATTGCCATTTGTTTGGCACCGCTGCCTCCGTTCCGGTTCTCTACGACGATTGTTGCGCCCAGATCCTGTTCGAGCGCGGTTGCGAGCTTTCTTGCCAGTACATCTGTCGCACCGCCGGGTTTGACGTGCAGGATGTAGTCAAGCCTGTCTACCGGGTAACTCTGCGCCGATGCATCAATGGCAATTGTCGCGACGGACAGCGCAACAGCAACGCCTGAAATCCTAAGCGTGTTTGATGTGAACATCTTTTCCTCCCTTGTCTCTTGCAATCATATTTGGCAGTAGTAGTAAAAGCAACTACGTTATTGCATCATCTACACTAACAAATGGGAAACCCATGGCATCGAAACTATTCACGAGTGAGTCTGTGTCTGATGGACATCCGGACAAGGTATGCGATCAGATATCCGATGCCCTATTAGATCTGCACATCGCTTCTGACGCAGAGGCGCGGGCAGGGATCGAGTGCCTTTGCGCTAAGAATTTTTTGGTCATCGCCGGAGAGGTTCGCAGCCATGTCTCACATGGCCGCGAAGCAATTGAAGAAACCGCAAGAAAGGTAATTTCCGAAATTGGTTACGACTTTGATGGCTTCAACTCGAATGACATCAAAATAGACGTTCGTATCCAACCACAATCTCCCGATATTGCGGCAGGAGTTGATCGTGCGTCCCGACGAAGTGAAGGCGCGGGCGATCAGGGAATGATGTTCGGCTACGCGTGCGATGAAACAGAAGCATTGATGCCCGCACCTATCGAGTACTCGCACAAGATCTTAAGGCGTTTGAAGCAGCGTCGTTTAGAGGGCGTTTTGCCAGGTCTGAAGCCGGATTCAAAGGCCCAAGTCACAATAGAATACGGCGACGACGAACCAATCCGATGCGCGACAGTGCTGGTGTCTTCGCACCATGACCCTTACCTTAGCGTCGAGCACGTCCGATCAATTATAGAACCTGAAGTCCGAACTGCCTTGGGTGAAGGGTTGGTTGACGACCGGACCAAAATTCTCGTCAATCCAACGGGACGCTTTGTCGTTGGGGGACCTGAAAGTGATACAGGTCTGACAGGCAGAAAGATCATCGTCGACACATATGGTGGAGCCGCACTTCACGGAGGAGGGGCATTTTCCGGAAAAGACCCAACTAAGGTGGACCGCTCAGGAGCATATGCTACACGCTATCTTGCAAAAAATGTCGTGGCCGCAGGGTTGGCGAAGCGGTGTGAAATACAGATCGCTTACGCTATCGGAGTGCCAGAGCCCGTCTCGGTGCTGGTGAACACCCATGGAACCTCTCAGGTACCAGAGAGTGATATTTCACAAACCTTGATAAAACTGGTTGATCTTACGCCACGCGGAATCATTGAACGGTTGACACTTGACCGACCAATTTATCGACGCACTTCGGTTTTCGGCCATTTCGGACGCCAACCTGAAGAGGATGGTGGGTTCTCATGGGAGCAAACTGACCTCGCCAGTGATCTAAAGGCGGCGGTTTGATGATCGAAAGAGTAACACTTAGAAGGCTGCTTCTACCGCTGCGACGACCCTATCGCTTATCCTATCGCACTTTCACTGAATTCGAGCCGTTTTTTGTCGAGGTGGAAGACTCCGAAGGCCGCGTTGGCTATGCGGACGCGCATGTGTCGCCGGGTTCAAGTACCGAGACCCGCGAAGGGGCATGGAAACACTTAAGAGAGCGCCTTCCGAAACTCATCGGGCGACAATCCGAAGACGCCATTGCGTTTTTGCGATCAGATTTCGCTCAAAGCAAAGTGGCGACGACCGCCGCCACAGTCGCCATCGAGAGCCTGATAGACGACCCGTTGGCGCGCGTCGATACACCGAACTCTTTAGACTTGCTCGTACCGATCGGAGCAAGCGACCCGGAAGAAATCGAAAGGGAAATCGAAGCGGCGGTTTCAGCGGGATACTCGACCCTTAAAGTCAAGGTCGGGAAGGATGTCGACTCTGATCTGAAACGGCTGTCCGTCATTCAGTCGGCTGCGGCGGGCAGGGCGAAATTAAGGGTCGACGCCAACCGCGCCTATTCGAAAGAAGATGCGTTGGCGTTTGTACGAGACCTGGACCCGGACGGAATATCGTTGTTCGAACAACCCTGTGAAGCAGACGCATGGGAAGACAACGCAGACGTCGCAGCAGCGTCGGCGGTTCCGATCATGCTGGATGAACCTATTTGCACGCTCGCCGATATTGAACGGGCAGCTGATATCGAGGGCGTTCAATTTTGTAAAGTCAAACTCAAAAGGTTCGGCGGGCTTCGGCATCTTCGCGATGGCATTCGGGCCATCGTTGAAAACGGAATGCAGGCCGTGCTCGGCGACGGTTTGGGGAGCGATCTGCACGGTTGGTACGAGGCCGCCGTAGCCTCGCGCTGCATCAACAACGCCGGTGAGTTCAACGGTTTCATCAAGATGCAGGGCGAGCTTTTTGCCGAACCGCTTTTGGTCGAGCGTGGACAGCTGCAGTTGGCAGCGGGCTCGGTTCCGGTTCTCAATTCCAAAGCCCTAACAAACGCGACCAAAGAGGTCGTTGAATTTCGCTGATCAAAAGGGAGTGGGTCAGATGGCGCATGAAGAGCTAATTCAGGAACTGGATCGTCGGCGCGCGGCAGCCTCCCGCATGGGTGGCGAGGCCAAGCTGGCAAAACGCGCGGCCAGCGGCAATCTCAATGCAGAGGAACGTCTGGCAAAGCTTGTCGATGACGGAAGTTTCATCGAATTGGGCCTGCTCGGGGCGTCTTCGTTTTCGCCAAAAGACGCGGAAAACACCCCGCGTGACGGCAAGTTAACCGGGTTTGGCCGGATTTCGGGCAGGGATGTCGGCGTTGTCGTGAATGACTTTACGACCAAGGGCGCGTCGACCGGAGCCACCAACTCAAAAAAGATGGGCTACATTCGCAAGACCTGCGTAGAACGGGGCATGCCTTTCCTGCATTTGGGTGAAAGCACTGGGGCGCGTTTGCCGGACGCAATGGGCTCTAAGGGAATGGGTCAGTTGCTTGGCAACGACACGTCGCAATTTCGAAGAATGCGCGAGGTTCCGTTTCTTTCGGCCGCGCTGAACACGTCCTTCGGTTCATCGGCCTGGATGTGCTGCATGGCCGACTTTTCTGTAATGAAGAAGGGCTCAATCATGTCGGTCTCCAGCCCCCGACTGGTATCGATGGCCATCGGGGAAAAAGTGGACCTCGAGGAACTAGGCGGTTGGCGTTTGCATGCGGAACAAACCGGGCTGATCGACCATTTTGTCAACACTGACGAAGAAGCCATGGAGGCGATGAAGACGTTTCTGTCTTACATGCCGAACCATAATGGTGAATTGCCCGCGCAGGCAGAGGTTCCCGAAGGGTCCGGCCTTAACCAAGACGCGATCCTGGACGTTCTGCCGGAAAAGCGTACGCAGGTTTACAACATGAAAAAGATCATCTCGACGATCGTCGATGATGGCAGCTTTTTCGAGATGAAGGCGCGCTTTGGAAAGTCCCTGGTCGTCGGGCTAGCGCGTCTGGACGGTAAAGTTGTTGGTATTGTTGCCAACAACCCGATTGTCGGCGGCGGGGCCTTGTCAGTGGAAGCGTGCCGCAAGGCGGTCGACTTTACGGTTCTTTGTGACAGTTTCAACATACCGCTGATCCGGTTGATGGACACACCGGGCTTTGTCGTCGGGACAGAAGCCGAAAGGCGCGGCGCGCCGGGTTGGATCATGAATTTCATGAACGCAACCTGCCTTACCACGGTACCGTCGATCACGGTTCTGTGCCGAAAGGGTTATGGGCGGGCCTATGTCGCCATGGGAGGCGGTGCTCATAACGACAGCATGGTTGCCTGGCCCACAGCCGAGATAAGCTTCATGGATCCCGTTTTTGCAACGAACATCGTTCACAACAAAACCGCGGGCGAAGGCGGTTTCGAAGAAGCGCTGGCTGACATCCAAAAGGACCTGGAGGTCTGGGACATGGCGCAAATCTTTTCTGCTCAGGATGTGATCAAGCCTCAGGAAACACGGGCTTACCTCATCAGAATGCTAGATGTTCATCGTCGGCGGCGATCGGGCGGTATCGGAGAACATCTGATGCGCACCTGGCCCACAAGTTACTGAGGCGTCCGGATGACCTATTCTGCTATCGACGCGGCGATTAAAGCCGGACGGTCCTCATTAAGTGAAGCGGAAGGCAAGGACCTTTTGGCTTCCATCGGGATCAGGGTTCCTAAATCTGTGGTTTTGAAGTCTGCAGACGATGCATCCCGCGAACTTGCGGCTTTTGACGGCCCGTTTGTCGCCAAAGTCGTGTCACCCGACATATTGCATAAATCCGACGCCGGGGGCGTTGCTTTGAATTTGGCAGACGCTGCCGCCGTGGCAGATGCAATCAGGTCCATGTCTGCGCGGCCCGGTATTGCCGAAGCGAATGTCGATGGTTGGCTTGTTGAGCAGATGGTTCCCAAAGGCCACGAGGTCGTCGTCGGCGGCTTTCGCGACCCACAGTTCGGGCCAATGATCATGGTCGGCTTGGGGGGTGTTTTTGTCGAAGTGCTGCAGGACGTGAGCTTTCGGATCTGTCCCATTTCCTTAGATGACGCACAGGCGATGCTGGATGAGCTTAAGGGAGCCGCAATTCTGAAAGGCGCACGCGGAGGGCTTCGGGCAGATTTCGGGGCACTTGTTGAGCTGATACTCAAAATCGGTGGAGCCGATGGTTTGCTGATGACTGCGGCTGACGAGGTTGTTGAGCTGGACCTGAACCCCGTTATCGTAAGCGAGCGCGAAGCGATTGCAGTGGACGCCAGGTTCATAATCGATACCACAACGGACGCCCAAACGACAGAAAAGAGAACAAAAAACGAAGCGATAGCAGCGATCAACGCGCTGTTTGAACCCAAGAACATCGCGGTCCTTGGCGCGTCGACCCGCGAAACGGCAATCGCGAACACCTTTATCCGGCGAATGGTAGACTTCGGCTACAATGGTGGGGTTTATCCAATTCATCCGAAGGCTGCAGAGATTGAAGGCTTCAAAGCCTATCCAGATCTGGCGTCGACCCCTGCGCCGGTAGATTACGCCTATGTGGCGATAGCGGCTGAGCGCATCCCAAATTCACTGGCCGCCGCTAATGGCAATTGCAAAGTTGCGCAAGTGATTTCATCGGGTTTTGCCGAAGTCGAAGAGGGCCGCGATCTGCAAGACGAACTTGTGGAAAAAGCGCGCAATGCCGGTGTGCGCGTGTTGGGGCCAAACTGCCTGGGTACTTATTCGCCCCGCGGTCGGTTGACCTTTCCTGTCGGTGCCCCGAAGGAAGCGGGCTCAATCGGGATCGTCGCCCAGTCTGGCGGTCTGTCAACCGACATTATCAAAAGGGGTCAGCACAGGGGGCTGCGGTTCAGCGGGCTTGTGACAATGGGCAACAGCTGTGATTTGAAGCCTGTTGATCTGCTTGAATTCTATCTGCAAGACCCGGCCACCCGAGCGATTGGCCTATACATTGAAGACATAAAGGATGGTCGAAGCTTCTTTGAAGCGTTGCGGTCCAAAGACGCAAAAAAACCGGTTGTAATCCTCAAAGGGGGGCGATCGTCGCAAGGTCGTCTTGCCGCGGCGTCCCACACTGGTGCTTTGGCGGGGGACGAAAAAGCATGGGATGCGCTGGCACAGCAGACGCGATCCGTTCTGGTGCCCAACTTGAACAAATTTCTGGACGTCCTGCTTGCGCTTCAATGCATGGAACTGCGTCCAGAGCGACCGACTAGGGAAATAGTCCTGTTTGGAAACGGTGGCGGTAGCAGCGTTCTGGGTACGGATGCGTTTTCGGATGTGGGCCTCAACGTAACGCCGTTCACCGGCACAGTCAGGCATGAGCTGGACGCGCTCGGGCTGCCGCCGGGCACAAGCGTCGCAAATCCGGTGGATGCACCGGTCCGTACCTTGCAAGAGAAGGATGGATGGGTCGCCGGAGATATTCTGAACATTATCTACGACCATGCCTCGATTGATGCTGTGGCCATGCACCTGAATCTTGCCGCATTTGTCGGCCGAGGTGACGTGGACCCGATCGGGAACCTGATCTCAGTGATTGAAAAACTTCAGTCGGACAGACCGGGACACGCGCATTTCGCGTTAGCTCTCAGAAGCGACGAGTCCGAAGCGCTGGAAGTCAAAAAGCGTGAGTATATGGAGCGCGCACGGGCCGCCAGCGTACCGGTGTTTTCAGAAATACCACAAATGGCTGCAGCTCTCGCGGCGGTTGCCCATCTTGAACGTCGTTTCCGCGCTATGGGAGAATGACAGCCGGCCTATTCCTTTAGCCCTGTCTTCTCCTGAAACGAGGTGATCTGATCGGGCGTAAAGCTGTTTTGCCTCAGGCTTTGCAAATGGGGCCCGAACGACGTGTCGAGTTCGCTCTTATACTTGGCGAAAATTTCAGCCATGTAATAGTCGTGCCGGATAAGTGACAGCGCCATTTTTACGACCGCCTGGTTTTGTGTATGGGCCGCGCGCACCTGATCCTGTTCGTTCGCCGTCAGCATTTCGTTGTGGTCTACAACAACAGTGAACAGGTTGTCGGCGGATCCCATTCGAACGCCGCTCGCTTCGTGAACCAGGATGCTGCATTTGTCAGTGAACCGATAGTCGTGCACATTCGTCCCAAAAAGAATGACCATCAACTCGACGCCACGCTTTTCGGTGGCTTTGCGCAAAGCACTTTTATGTGCCTCCATCAGGTCTGTGTCACCTTTGATCCAAATGCTTTGTTCCGCCGCATCGATCATGTCGCTTACCCGCTGATCAACGTTTTTGGTGCCTTCAAGCATCCAGACGTAACTCTCGGCATGCGGAGCGCTGAGGTTGGACAGCTTGTCCACCACGTCGTCACAAAGAAGCTGGGTTTCGCTTGCGATCTTTCCAAAGAAGGTATCTGGTTCTTTCGCGACATAACGCGCCGGTTTCTCACTGATCGGCATAACCGCGCCACGATCTGTCAAAGCCTCCAACGCCGTGTATGTATTGGGCCTGGGCACTCCGGACTTTTTGGCCAATTCATATGCGGTCGAAGGTTGCGAGCTGACCAGAGCAAGGAAAACTCTGGCTTCGTATTCGGTCAGGCCGAGCTGCCGCATGTCATTCAGCAACCCATCGTTCTTTGAGATCGTCAAACCGTGCTCCTTGTTTGTGAGGCGACGGTAACGAATGTAAGGGCCGAGTTAAAGTCGGCCCTTTCGGTATTGAACCGATTGATCAGGCCTTGCTCAGAAAACTACTCCCGCCTCTGACAATCAGTGCGACCAGTGCGCCTTTTACGACTGCGCCAGGCAGGAACGGAAGCACTCCGCTGGTCCAGGCGGCGTTTGTGCCCACAAACCATGCGAGCCAAATAAATCCGGGCAAAAACACCAAAACGGTTGCGAGTGTAATCGCACCGAGCATGCCACCTGTGGTCTTGGTGTGCCCACTGTCCGCCGCGTATCCAAGGAACCCGGCCGCGAGCACAAAGCCAATCAAATACCCTGTGGTCGGACCGGCAAAGTAAGCAAGGCCACCCCCTGACGCGAAGACCGGCAGCCCCAACGCGCCTTGCAACAGATAAAGCAGCAGGGTCGCCGTTGCCAACCGCGCGCCATAAGCAAGGCCGACGATCATCACCGCAAGCGTTTGCAGCGTCATAGGCACCGGCCACATTGGAACCTGCACTCTGGCCGACAACGCGATCATCGCCGCGCCGACGAACGCCAGAATTAGTCCCTTGGTGAACGTGTCTGGCCGGGTGATCGACAAAATGGGATCTGTGACGGTGCGTGTCATGACCTGTTATCCTTTCTTCGATGGAATTAAGTCTGAGGCATACTCTTCGATGAACCCTGTATGCACATCACCCGCCGCGAAGGCCGGATGTGAAAGCGCCTCAATCAAAAAGTCTCGGTTTGTCTGAATTCCGGCGATGTTCACCTGCGTCAGCGCGTCGATTGAATTGGCTATGGCCTCATCCCGGGTTGCACCTGATGCAATTATCTTGGCGATCATCGGGTCATAGTTTGGTGTTACATCATCCCCTTCCACATAGGCTGCGTCGATGCGCAAATTCTGGCGTTCTTCGGGGACCGAGAATTGCTCGAGAACTCCGGGCGACGGAAAGAAGCGCATGCGTGGGCTTTCGGCGTACAGTCGACATTCGATCGCGGCACCAGCCGTTTCGACATCGGTTTGCTTAAGCGCTGTATGCGTACCCAGCGCGAGTTCCAGCTGCATCGCGACCAGATCAAGGCCCGTGACCATCTCAGTAACCGGGTGTTCCACCTGAATTCGAGTGTTCATTTCAAGGAAGTAGAATTCTTCGGTCTCCGCGTCGACAATGAACTCAATAGTACCGGCGCCTGCGTATTTTGTATGTTCCACAAGGGAAACGGCTGCACCCGTCATCGCCTTTCGCGTCGTTTCACTGAGTTTCGGTGCCGGGCTTTCTTCAATGACTTTCTGGTATCTCCGCTGAAGCGAGCAATCGCGCTCGAACAAATGGATACCCGTTCCGTTTCCATAGCCGAAGATCTGAATTTCAACATGACGTGCCTTTGGGATAAAACGTTCCAGAAAGATGGAACCGTCACCAAAGGCATTTGCGGCCATTGACTGGGTGGCGGCAGCGGTTTTCTCAAGATCGCTGGCCGCGCTTACCTTCTGCATGCCAATGCCGCCGCCACCGGCGGACGCCTTAACCAACAACGGGTATCCGACAGAGTCACCTGCTTGAACGATGCCGTCTAGTTCGCCATCGGCGAAACGATCGCTGCCGGGGACGACCGGAACACCGGCGTCGATAGCGATGTTGCGAGCGCGTTGTTTGTCCCCCATCGCCCGGATCGTGTCAGGTGCCGGTCCGACCCATCTTGCACCGGTGTCGGCGACCGCTTCGGCAAACTCCGCGTTCTCTGCCAAAAAGCCATAGCCTGGATGAACTGCTGTCGCCTGTGTTTGCTTCAATGCTGCAAGCAGAGCCGGGTGATTTAGGTAGCTGGCTTTGGGTGATGCTTCACCGATACGGATCGCTTCGTCAGCTTCCTTAACAAAACTCAGATCGGCGTCGGCGTCCGAATATACAGCAACCGAGGCAAGGCCCAATCTGCGACACGAACGGATGACGCGCCGCGCGATCTCGCCTCTGTTGGCTACAAGCACTTTCTGGGTCATCAATCAGAGACCTCGATCCGTGCCACAACTTCACCCTGCTTAACGACCGCATCAGGTTCGGTTAGTATCTCTAAAACACGTCCTGTTTCTGGTGCTGCCACAGGTATTTCCATCTTCATCGACTCAAGGATCATTATCGGCTCGTCTTCTTCGATTTCGTCACCAACTGCTACGATGATCTTCCATACGTTCCCGGTAATTTCTGTAAGGACGTCCACTACGGCCATGCTCTTCTCCTATGCAGCGCAGCTTTACTGTATCTCTAAAAAATAGTAGTAGCAATAACAACTACGATAGGAGATGTAATGCCTAAACCCAAAATGCGCGTTGTTGAAATGGAAACGGCAGGTGGTCCGGATGTTCTCGTCCAAAAGGAACGAACGGTTCCTGTTCCACTTGAAAACGAAGTTCTGATTCAGGTTGCGGCGGCCGGTGTAAATGGTCCTGACTTGGTACAACGCCGCGGGCATTACCCGCCGCCCAAGGGCGCAAGTGACCTACTAGGGCTGGAAGTGTCGGGCCAGATTGCGGAGTGCGGTTCCAAAGTAACCCGTTGGTCGGTTGGGGATAAAGTCTGTGCACTTACAAATGGCGGTGGCTATGCCGAGTATGTCGCCGTCATCGATGACCATTGCCTGCCCATTCCCAATGGGGTGCCACTGGAAGACGCAGCAGGTTTACCAGAGACATACTTCACAGTCTGGAGCAACATCTTCTTCAACTCTCACTTTGCTCAGGGCGCCAACTTTCTTGTTCAAGGCGGGGCAGGGGGCATCGGTTCTACAGCCTTGCAGCTTGGGAAGGTCATGGGGCTGACCGTGTTCGCAACCGCTGATGGCCAAGATGACTGCATGTATTGCGAAAGCATTGGGGCGGATCGCGCAATCGATTTCCGAAGCGAAGACTTCGTTTCAATTCTCAGGGACGCAGGTGGCGCGGACATCGTATTGGACATAATTGGCGGAGATTATGTGTCAAAACATATAAAAGCTTGCCGACACGATGCGCGTATTGTGTCGATTGCCTTTAATGCTGGATCTAAAGTTCATATCGACCTAATGCCGATGATGTTGAAACGCCTGTCAATGACCGGCTCAACTCTGCGATCAAGACCCAACGCATTCAAAGCTGCCGTTGCACGCGACCTTGAAAAACAAATCTGGCCTGCATTTGCCTCCGGATCTCTAAAGGTTGTCACGCATAGAAAAATACCGCTGTCCGAAGCACGAAATGCTCATGCTGCAATGGAAGCGGCCAGTCATCGTGGAAAACTCCTATTGGTCCCCTAGAAGCAGGATACTGAAAATGTTAAGCGCTGTAGACCGCCGCTATAAATATGCGAAAGGTTCGTCATTCGCTTGAAGGCAATGTCCGAGTTGAATCCGAAAAAAAATACATAGATGGTTCCCGGTCGATACGGCGCACGGAGTTTGAAATCCAAGGCCAGACACCGCTAGCTGGCAGTTCCGGCGTTTTCAAAGTCAGCACCGCCAACTTCAAGGCGTTGGCACACCGGGCGCGCCGTAGGCAATGACTGGAGACCAATCGGGAAGTTCCGCAAGCGGTTCGGGGCCAAAGGCCGCGAATGCATCTTTGGCATGTACAATCTTTCCGCCGGTGAGGGTAAGGTCGGACGAGATGTCGGCGATTTCATCTTCGGCCACGGTAAAGTAATCCCGGTCCAACACGGCAAGGTCGGCGAACTGGCCCGATTTCAACTGGCCTTTCTTGCCCTGTTCACGGCTAAACCAGGCCCCCGCCGCGGTCCAGTGGCGCAACGCATCCTCGCGGCTGATCCTGTTTTCGGGGGACCAGATCATATCGCCGCCACGCCCTTTGCCCGAAACCGCCCAGTGGATCGCAAGCCAAGGGTTATAAGACGACACGCGCGTGGCGTCGGTTCCGGCGGCCAGCGGTACGCCCGATGCCATCATCTTTTTCACCGGTGCAACCTCACGCAGCGCCGCCTCTCCGTACCGATCGCGGTAGGCGGTGGTCTGAAAGGCGATACGGTTCTGGTAGGAGATGCCGCCACCAAGCCGCGCGACCCATTCCATGGTTTTCTCAGACACAGTCTCGCCGTGGTCGAAAATCCAGTTGAGCTCTTCAATGCCCTTGTCGCGGCCTACTTCCTCGACCAGTGACAAAAGACGATGGGCGCTTTCTTCGTAGGTGCAGTGGAAGCGGATCGGCCAGCGGTTTTCGAACAGGAACTCCAGCACCGGTTTCAGATCGCTTTCCATACGTTTCGGGAGTTCGGGGCGGGGGTAGGAGAAGTCCTCGAAATCATAGGCCGAGGCGACCAGCATCTCGCCCGCACCGACGCATTTCAGGAAATCGTCGCCCTGATCCGGCTTTACGATGTCATTCCAGCGCTTGAAGTCATCGAGCTCCAGCGTCGGGCGTTGCGCGAACAGCTGATACCCGATCCGAACGGTCTGTTCGCCACGGCGGTTCAGTTCACTGATCACACCGTAATCGTCCGGGTAATTCAGAAACCCACCCGCGCAATCCAGCGCCGAGGTCAGGCCCAGCCCATTCAGCGCCCGGAAATAGTGTTTGGTCGACAGCAACTGCTGTTCAAAATCCAGCTTGGGGGCCATGTCGAGCAGCGCATAGAGGGGCTGGGCATTGGGGCGTGCCAGGGCCAAGCCGGTCGGATTGCCGTTATCGTCACGCTCTAGGCGGCCCGAAACGAAAGGTTCGTAATAGTGGCCGTCAATCCCAAGTGCGCGCAACGCCGCCTTGTTCAGCCAGGCCCGATCATAAAGGTGCAGGACGTAAACCGGCACGTCGGGCGCGACAGCATTGATTTCGTCGATTGTTGGAAGCCGTTTTTCGGCGAACTGATCCGCCGACCAGCCGCCCACCACGCGGATCCACTGACCGGCGGGCGTGCGCTGCGCCTGCGCCTTGAGCATGGCCAGACCGTCCGCCAGCGAGGGCACGTGATCCCAGCGCAGTTCCATGGCAAAGTTGTTGCCCTGCCGGATTATATGCGTGTGGCTGTCGATCAGACCAGGGATCACGCGACGACCCTGAAGATCAATCGCTTCGACTCCATCGGCATCCGCCATGATGTCCGAGTCGCTGCCAATTGCCTCGATCGTGTCGCCCGTGATCGCGATGGCGCTCGCTTCTGGTCGATCAGGATCGAAGGTCGTGATGCGCCCGTTATAAAGAAAAAGATCAGCCATCCTGCGTCTCCGTCAAAGGGTTGGGTGGGGCCCCGGGGCCGGTGCCCGTCTCGTTTCAGAAAACCGTCAGCGGTTGCGTCTGTTGCAGGATCACAGGCGACCAGTCCGGGCTGATCGGCGGGATATGCCGCAGATCCTGATGCGCAAAGGCACCCGCGCCATAGACGACCTCGCCACCCATCACCGTCAGGTCGGATTTCAGCTTGGCAATCTCGGCATCCGTCACGGTAAAGTAATCCCGGTCGAGCACGGCGAAGTCCGCCAACTGACCCGGCGTGATCGCGCCCTTGCGGCCTGCGTCGCCAGTGAACCAGGCGGACCCGTTGGTCCACAGGCGCAGGGCTTCTTCGCGGCTCAGCAGGTTGGCATCGTCGTACATCGGCATCCCCCCGCGCGAGAGGCCGGTGGTCATCCACTGGATCGAGAACCACGGGTTGAACGAGGTCACACGCGTCGCATCCGTGCCGCCGCCCACAGGTACACCGAGATCAAGGATGGCGCGGAAATTGGGCGTGGTTTTCAGCTTTTCCACCCCGTAGTTCGCCACAAAGTCCTCGGCCTGGAACTGAATGCGGTTTTGCAGCGTAATGCCGCCGCCAAGCGCCGCGATGCGTTCCAGATTGCGTTGGCTGAAGGTCTCTACATGTTCGATGAACCACCCCGGGGTCAGACCCGCGCCTTTCGCGACGTCCTCATAGACCGGCAGCAAACGGTCCCCTGTTTCCTCATAGGTGATGTGCTGACGGAACGGCCAGCCGTTTTCACCCAATACGGTCATGATCTCGCGCTGATAATCTTCCGCACCCGCATCGATGTCCGGGCGCGCATCCGCGAATATCTCATAGTCATAAGACGCCCAGGCCAAGTTCTCACCGGCTCCGACGAACTTCAGCAGATCGTTGCCGGTTCCCGCCTGTGTGCTGGCGGTCCATTTTTGATAGTCCGACAGCTCCTGCCCTTTGTGCTGCGGGAAGGAGTGGTAGCCAATACGGACGCTTTGCAGACCCGCATCATGCATCCAGCCAATGACGCGATAAGGGTCGGCATCCGGGAACTCCATCCCGCCGCCGCCCGCATCCGAAACCGACGTGATGCCGAGGCCGTTTAGTGTGTCGAAATACTGCTGCGAGCTGTTGATCTGATCGCGGATCGACAGTTTGGGCGCCGATGCCAGCGTGCGATACATGACCAGACCCGAGGGCGCCGCAAGCAAACGACCCGTCGCGGTCCCGTCCACGTCCTTTTCGATGATACCACCGGGATATTCTGGGTGGCCGGTTTTGTCATACCCGTACCATTCCACAGCTTTCGTATTCAGCAGGGTGAGCTTGTATAGGTAGTGGATCAGAACGGGATGATTGGGTGCCACCGCGTCCAGTTCGGCGACTGTGGGCAGGCGTTTTTCCTTGAACTGGAACTCGCTGAATCCTCCAGCGACACGAATGAACTGACCTTCAGGCGTACGTTCCGCCTGCAGCCGCAACAGATGTAGTGCCTCTTCCAGGCTGTCGACACCGTCCCAGCGAACCTCAAGATTGTAGTTCACCGCCCCGCGGATCGCGTGGGTGTGGCTGTCATTTAAACCGGGGATCACCCGCTGACCTCGAGCGTTAATGACTTGGGTGAACGGACCGATCAGAGGGCGGATTTCTTCGTCACTGCCAACGGCGACGAACTTACCATCTTTTGAAGCCAGAGCCGAGGCTTCTGGTCTGGCCGGTGCCATCGTAGTGATTTTGCCGTTAACCAAAACCAGATCGGCCGTTTGAGTCTGGGCGGCTGCAGAAAGAGGTGCGGCAACAAGGGTAGCGGTTCCCGCCAAGAGCTGGCGGCGGTCAATCTGAGTTAGCATGGTCGGTCACCTCGGTTCAGAGCGAAAGGGAGATACGCGCAGCCAGACTGGTTAGTCGGCATCAAGATCATTTTCGGTATTGCTCAGAATTATGAGGTGGACCTGCACAAGTTGCTTGAGCAACTGTATAGATTTCATGAGCAACTTCGCGTGCTCCGTCAGAAGCGAAAACTGTGGCACTAGCTACTGTCCGCAAAGCTGAAATGCCAGTCTTTATCGGACTGTTCCGTGTCTCGAACCGCCAAGTGTTTCTTACTGGTGCGGTTTTTTTCGGTTTGTCTGTAAAGTTAAAAACATTTGAGGATGGCCATTGAAACTGCGGAAAACTAGAGCCGGAAGACTTATGTTTTTTTGTATCGGTCAAATTTCTTGCGCGCGCAATCCGACTTGAGTTTACAGTTGGGATTGAGATGATTTCCCATACTTGTAGCTCGGTCGGCTTTTCTACAAATTCCTTTTCAGTCGTGCGGTTCAAACCGATCTCCTTGCACGTGCCAAGTTTGAGTAAACCCGGACCAAAAGGCACCTCAACAATCCACAATTCGCGAGACACAGTAGCGCTTAGTTTAACCCTGGTTGGGCGCTGTTAACCGGGAGCAGATAAGCCTACTAGACCACATCCCTCCAAGCCACTGCGTCTTTAAGTTTGCTGTGATGTTCATGATCTTGCGAGATAGCGAGCATTATTGCCGATAACTCGTCAAAACTACGATTGCGAAGTTTGCAATTACTTTTAACGATGGTATCGCTTGGCTCATAAAAAACCAAAGAGACTTACTGTCTGACGTCTCGCTGCTTTCTACCATTCTTGATCGAAATAGAAAGAAGCGAGTTATCCGTTTGTGAGTTTTTCAAACAGTAGTTGCACTTCTAGGATTACGATTCCAAACACACCGCAAACCCTTGTAAGCGAAACTATGTTAAATTAGAAATGACGTTGTTAAGCACGTCGTCTGGGGGCGCTTCAAGCTCATTTACAAGACCATTGCGCGACCGCTGATTTCCTCAAAACCAGAAAAGTCATCATACCCATCGGCGGAAGAGGTCTTTGCTCATCAACAGCAAGGGCTTTCTCTTGCAGAACCGTTTCGATTTTGAAATCAGAATGCCAACCGATTGTATTTGCCAGTGGGGCAAAAACGCTTTCCAGAGATGCAAGCAAACCCCGCTCTCGTTGGAAATGGTTGATAATCACCACCCTTCCACCCGGCTTGCAAACCCGCGCTATTTCCGCCATCACCCTTTCCGGTTCCGGAACGACCGACAGCACATGCATCGCTGCGACCGTATCGAAATGGTTATCTGGAAAATCAAGCATGCGAGCATCCATTTGCCGTAGCTCGGCAACATGTTCCAGCGATAGATCTTTCACTTTGTCGCGCGCCTTTTGCAGCATTTCTTCGCTGAAATCGATTCCTGTTACCTGCGTCTCTGGCCCGTAGTGTTCCAGTGACAACCCGGTTCCCACGCCAACCTCCAGCAACTTACCTGGGTGTCTATTGATATAATCAACAGCGTGCTGCCGCCCGACATTGGTAACCGCCCCAAACGTCTTGTCATAGATGGGCGCCCAGCGAGCATAAGAAGTTTGAACGGCTTTGAGATCCATTTCGAGTCCTTAATGGTTAGAAGGTACTTTCTTGTCCAGCCAGGCCCAGGCGACCATTCCCACATACCCGCCACAAAGCGCGATCAGCGTGACCCAGGCAAAGGTCAGCAGAGCGGTCCCCACAACAGCGACACCGATGAGAAAATACTTAACGTTCTCACGGGAGACCCTTGTGGTTTTGAAAGACCAGGTCGGAATGCGGCTGATGAGCAAAAGGCCAATGATCACCATGTAGAGGCATATCAATATGCTGGGTAGCAATGGGGCATCCGCGAAAGCAAAGGACAGATACATTGGCAACATGACCAGCAGTGCCCCTGCGGGAGCCGGAACCCCTTCGAAATAGGCGTTGTCCTGATCGCAGGTCTCGGATTTGCCACCCACGTTAAACCGCGCCAGGCGCATGACACAGCACACTGCAAAAAACAGAACGGCAATCCACGCCGCGCTGCGTATATCCTGCAAGGCCCAGAAATAGAGAACGAGCGGTGGCGCGACCCCGAAGTTCAGGAAATCTGCAAGTGAGTCCAGCTCCGCCCCCAGTTTGCTGTCACTGCTGAGAAGGCGGGCAATGCGGCCATCCAGCCCATCCAGCACACAGGCGGCAATAATGAGCTGCACCGCGAGCACGTAGTTGCCCTGAACGCCAAATCTGATTGCAGACAGGCCCGCGCAAATGGCTGTTATGGTCAGCGCATTTGGCAGCAAATGGATTAGCGCAAACCCGGTCTCTTCCTGTTCGGATGGTTCTGCCACTGATCCAGCCACCTACTTTTCTTCGGGTCTGTGCAAACTGGCAAGGACGGTTTCGCCCGCAATCATCGTTTGCCCGACACGCACCTGCGGGTCCACGCCATCAGGAAGATATAAATCCAGCCGAGACCCGAAACGGATCAATCCAAATCGCTCTCCGGTTTGCAGCGCGTCGCCCGGTTTCACGAAGCAGACGATCCGTCTGGCCACCAGGCCGGCAATTTGGACAACGGCCAGGTCCTGACCATTCCCCATCCGAATACACAGGCTGTTGCGCTCGTTATCGGCACTGGCCTTGTCCAGAGAAGCATTGAAAAACTTGCCGGGGCGGTAGGCAACAGCGGTAATCTCACCTTCAATAGGCGTTCGGTTCACATGACAGTTGAAGACACTCATGAACACACTGACACGGGTAAGAGGCGTGTCGGGCATCCCAAGCTCGTTCGGAGGTACCGCTGCTTCGATCAGCGAAACCACCCCATCCGCCGGGCTGACGATCAGGCCTTCTCCTGTCGGTGGTACGCGTTCCGGGTCGCGAAAGAAATAGTAACACCAGATCGTGAGGCCGATGCCAATCCAGCCCAGAATGTCGGACAGTAGAAACAGACCGACCGTTATGGCAGCAAAGATCGCGACAAACCGAATGCCTTCGGGATGCATCGGTTTGATGAACGTGTCGCGCATGCGCATCGCAAGCTTTCCCTTAGGTCAATTTACAGCACGTTCATAAGTGGATTGGTGGGGAACGCAAGTGCGACGGGTGCAGACAGTTCATCCTTTGATGATATCTGATGCACACGTGCTGATCGCAGTTGTCACCGCATGTCTCGACGATCTCATTGCCGTCCATGTCGAACTCAATTGCCAAGTCAAATGCCTGAACCACTCGAAATCTCCCGAGTTCCGGACAATCCGACCTTCTTCAAAGGTAATCAACTCATGAGGACTACCGGCCCAACGTGTGATCCTGCTGCGCGCCAATGGGCGCGTTGGGGTTAGGACAGTAGTCTCAGCAGAATGTGTGCATCGTGGTTTTGACCACTATAGAAGACGGCGAGCACCCGAACGACCTGTTCGTCATCGTCGACTTCAAAATAGATAATCGCTTTGTTCTTGGTTACGTTCCGAATGCCATTGCCGAGATGCGGTCGTAGCGTGCCTTGGTGTGGAACTTTAACTAGGCTCTCGAGGCTCTCCTGAACCTCGATAACGCGTTTCTCAGCGCGCAGAAATGCGGTCTCCAGGTCTTCGCCAAAGTGCTCACCGGTTTCGACAAGATAGTCAAATATGAGATCAAGATCTGCGGTGACTTCTTCGGCGCGAACGACTTTATAAACCACGCGCGGCCCGCTTACGTGCGATCATGTCTTCGGAGCGCTTTTTACCTTCTTCGAGAGTAACGAAAGTGCCGTTACGACGCTGATCCAGTAGCTCTCGCAGTGCGTCAGTGTTTTGCGATTGTTCACGCATTAGTTCAAGCCCATGTTGAAGCACGGCGGACAGGCTAGCGTAGTGACCCTGGGCGACCAGATTCCGCGCGTAGGCGTCTTGTGACTCAGTCAGGGATATTGATGCTTTGACACTCATATCATGCCTCATATGTACTACTGAGTAGTATAAAAGTGAAGTGAGCTGTTGTCAATATTGCACGCCAACGTCGTTCAAAGGTATCTGATCCGCACGCTTTGATCCCGGTTGAGCCCAAGTTCTTCGAGGATCCTTTCGGCATCCAAATTGAAGTCCTTGGCAAATTCTTGCACCTGAACCGCCTGAAAGCTATCATGATTCCGCACCGTCCGACCTTCTTCGAAGGTGATCAACTCGTGTGATTTTCCGGACCAACGCACGATCCCGCCGCAAAGGGTCTGTCTTTCAGCATCCGCAAGTTCGGCAACCGGGTCGGCAAAGAAGTCGGTCCATTTGAGAATACCTGTGCTGACAGCTCGCGCCACCGCCTGTTCTGTTGTCCTGCACTTGAGCTTGGTGACGATCGACGATGTCAAAGTATGCACCATTCTGGAGGAGAGCCCTGTCTGGCGGGCAATAACGGATGGGACCAGCCCCGAGGCGAGCATCTTCAACACATCCATCTCTTGGTTAGACAGCGCATCCGTAGGAAAGTTGAAAACCGTATCAATCACGTCGAGCGCAAGCAGGTGCAGGACCTGCGCCTCATGACGAAGGGCAGGGAGCATCTTTGCGACCTGGGCGTCCCACTCGGAACGGGGCAGATTGGACGTAACCGTAATGAACGGCCTCATCTGACTGGTCCAATTTGATTGTTAGTGCATCATCGGCCTTTGATCCATCGGGATGATGGTTTCGGGTGCTGGCGCGCGATAGCCCAGTGCACTGTGGG